>JBDSHL010000228.1:0-1561 GCA_039918515.1 Saprospiraceae bacterium
CTATGCCACAAGAATTGTTAACAGTATGTGATGGAAGTAATATTGTTGCTAAGAATAACAATGATTTCATTAAAGATACCGGAGATATCGCCACGTTTATTTTTTGTTCTGATTCATCAAATCCTACAAAAACAATTCTAAGAATTAATCAATCTGGAATATTCCCTTTCGATGTGAATAAGTATAAGTATGATTCCATTTATTATTTAGTATTTATTATTGGAAGAGCCAATAGTCAAGGTCTTATAGACTTAAATCATCCTTGTTTAAGTATTAGTAATGCACAAAGAGTCGTTTTCAGGCGTAAAACTATTCTTTCAGCTGGTCCTGATCAAACTTTATGTATAAAGGAAACATTCTTAGCAGCGAGCGGCAATTTTATAAAAGGCAGATGGACACAAAAATCTGGTCCGGGCCAGGCTGTTTTTAGCTTTCCTGATAGTCTAGTGACTCAAGTTTTATTAGACAGTATTGGCATCTATATTTTTAAAATTGAAGCAGCCAATATGTATTGTCTTAGTGTAGATGAAATAAAAATAAATTATGATACGGTGTATCGAGTATTAATACAAGGAGATAAATTTATATGCGGCAATAAAGAAGCTATTTTAGATGCAGGAGATCAATTGAGTTATAAATGGTCTACAGGAGATACGACGAGAACAATTAAAGTAGGATCAACAGGAAGATATTGTGTAAGTGTTACAAATTCTCCTGAATGTTTAGGTGACACATGTGTTGAAATTAAAATTGGTTCTGTTCCTTCTTTTAATATTGTTGGGAAAAGTAAAATTTGTAAGGGATCAACTACATTGTTACAATCCGATACTGAATTTTTCAGTTACTTATGGAGTAATGGATTAAATTCAAGAAGTATTACTGCAGATACATTAGGAAGTTACTGTCTAACGGTTACTAATTCTGAAGGTTGCACAAATTCTAAATGCTTTCAAGTCACCTCAGCTCCTTCTACAGAGTCCAATAGAATAGATAGTGCTTGCGATAAGTCGTCCTATGCTTTCAATGGTAAATTTTATCAAGTCCCAGGGTCTTATGATATTGTATTGAATGCTTCTAATCAATTCGGTTGTGATAGTACTATTCACTTAAAATTGTTTAATTATGCAATTATTTCTATTAGAGATTCAGTTGTGAATCCTGATAAAGGGAATTCTAGTGGTTCGATAACTGTCAACTTTATAGGTGGAATTCCGCCTTTAACCTATAGATGGAACAATGGAGAAATTACAAAAAGTATAAATAAACTTAGTGCAGGAACTTATACCATTACTGTAAGCGATTCAAAAAACTGTAGTAAGGAATTTAAATTTGTAATCAAATCAACCGTTGGAGTCTCATCATTAAGTAATCAAAATGATTTTAGTGTTTTTCCAAATCCAATTCTTCATTACGAACCAATATCATGGACAACCTCTAATCTCTTCGGGCAATGGTTAGTTGAATTATATGATGTAGAAGGAAAAAGAGTATATCAAAAGTTTTATTATAATATTGAAAAAGACAATATTTATAAGATAGATTATAGTTTTAGTTCATCTAT
>JBDSHL010000229.1:0-3519 GCA_039918515.1 Saprospiraceae bacterium
TATATAATCATCGGTATAGCATCCCAAGTCAGGGTCTATCCACATAGCAAAATAACAGCCATGAATGGCCTGAGGTGCTCTATTGACCAATTTATATCTTTGAAAGGTCATGTCGTTCAATTCATCAGCTGTTCTAAAGGCAAAGGCTTGAACCTGAATTTCCATCTTTATGGCTTGTCCATTAGTTCCAGTATGAATACCTCCATTATCATTGTAGATCCAGTAAATCATTTCATCTGCAAAAATGGTTGTCTCACATCCTTGAATATCAATTACCGGATATTCTCCAAACTGAGGTTCGTATATTCCATTTTGATGGATATCATTAAACAGTGCAAGACCTGCAACAGTGTTTGGTAGAGAGAAACCATATTTATTTTCAAAGTTATCATTGTTACCACGGCAAGGATAATTTTTGATATCTTCAGGAATCTCATCTGCTCTCAATTCATATCTATTTTCTGTGGCAATAGCTGCTGCCAAATTTCTTTTTAACAATCTAATATTATCCCCTGAAACTGTGAAAAATTGATCCCAATTCAAGCAGGATTCTACTGTAGCTTCTGAAGCAGAATTTAAAGGGCCTGGCCAACATTCGTTTGTAGTAGATCTTCTATAAGTTTGTCCCATAAATTTTAATGAATTAGCTGGATCATATCCACCAACCCAAACACCACCTGCATAAATGCTTGATACTTCAGGTTTTCCTGAACCTGCTTCAATTTTGGGAACAATATAACGTCCTTTATTACCATCAGTCCATACATCACCGCCATTGGTTAATCTAGCTCTGACATTATTAATCTCTTGATCAATTTGCTTGGTCGCTTGTGAACAATTTTCTCTAGGTTTAAGAATTGATTTTTGTTCTTTAGCTGGTTGATTGAATTTGGGGCGGTAAGCCCAGGCGGAAGAATAGACAACTAACAAAAGTCCAATGAATAAAAATCTTGTGCTCATAATTATATTTTTTATATATTCCATTTAATTAAAATTGAAAAACAGCTCCCACAAAAATTCTTCTTGGCAAAGTAAAATGATCAGGATTAAGCAATTGCCAATTATATGCATCTGTGAAATAATGCAAATTATCTTTTCCATAAGATTGTATTACGGAATGAATATCATTCAATCCTCTTGATGAAGTAAGATATCCGTCATCTTTAGCGTCTCCTGAACCTCTATACAATCCAATAATATTTTTGGTATCCAACAGATTCTGAACCCGTAAGTAAACGTTTATAGACAAGGGATGCTTTGATTCTGCCTTAGTTAATAGTATCTCCCTATCTGCTTTTAAGTCAACATTAAAATTCCAAGGGTATCTCGCTCCATTTAAGGATCCTTTATACCCAGCACCATCGAATCTTACTACTGTTAATCCTTGCGAATACGGTCTTCCTGAAGCGGTAATGATCTGAACATTTAATCCAGTATTTTCAAAGAGATTTCTACCAGAAATTCTTGGACCGTTATATTGTTTACCTGAACCATATCTGTAATCTGTAGTAAATGCGAATCGGTGCCTTTCATCATAAGTAAAAGGAAAAATATTTCTAATATTAATACCCTTTCCTGTTAATCCACTTTGTGAATTTGGGTCTGATCCTGTTCCATCTGCGAATTGTAATGTATAAGAAGCATTGAATTCAAAATTATTCACTCTTCTCAAATCATAACTAAAATTGAATCCCTTTACCGTACCAAAATCCAAATTACCATAGGAGTTATAGGTGCCTACAGTTGCAATTTTAGAAAGGGTTGTGATTTGAATCATATCTCGCAATTCATTATAATAGGCTGACATACTCAAAGCTGAATTATCTGTAATTTTTTGTTGGAATCCAACTTCATAATCGACTTTTCTAGAAGGTCTTAAACTTCCATTGGCACTAGGAGTTTTTCCAATTACATCAAAATAATAATAAGATAATGGAGAAACATATTGATTGGAAGTAGGCCTCTGTACCAAAATATCGTAGTGAGCAAAGAAATTGGCATCCTCAGAAATTGGGAATGAAAATGCAATTCTTGGCATCCAATTGATTTGTGGTTTATAATCCTCAAATGATTCATTGATATTATCTGTACCAAAGTATTTTCCGCTAATACTTCTCAAAGAATCTACAGGTCTAATATAAGATGGGTAAACCAGGTTACTTTCTCCGAATATGGCAAGTGAACTATTCGCTGGAGTTCCATTTGCATAATACCATTGATCGCCATTCCTATAGGCAATTACATCTTTAGAGTTTTCTGTTTTAACGTAGGTTTTGAAATCATCTCCAATAGTACTTGGTTTATTTGACCCATTTTTATCATGAAATGCTTTAGCTCCAAGTATTCCATATAATGAATAGGGATCTTTTAGAACTTTGGTATTGGCATCATAGTAATCTACTCTTCCACCAACACGAAAGATAATATCTTTATAAATGAATTTGTCACCTAAGAATAATGCAGCATATATTGGAGAAAAGGGTGCAACATCAAATTTTCTTTTACCATTTGCATCCTTACCCGTAAAGAAATCTTCAAATTTCGTTCCGTTACTTAATTTATTTCCCAAATAATCATAACCGTTATAACCAATTAGACCCTGATCCGTAAGTTCTTTTGGTGAGAACATAGATAATTTAAGTTGATCTGCATTTAAGCCATCTACGTTTACGTATACTTTGTTTAGGGAGTCAACTTTTGATTCATCTTTTATTCCCGGATAAAGTAATTCTCTCAATGATTTATAAAACTTTGCATCTTTATCTATGGTAACTAAATTACAAAAGATTACTCTTCCTAAGGAGTCATAACCACAAATGCTATTTGTGTCAAGACCAATGATATGTTGATTGGCATATAATCTACCGATGGTCCACAGATTATAAGGTACAGCTGTATAAGATCTGTTCATTGACTGTTCAATAATTAATCCTAATTGAATATTATGCCTTCCATTCTTGGATGATCCACTAGGTAAGAAATCAAAACCGCTTGTAATCTGAGCGGTTAATAAATCATCATCCGTCTTCGTATATCTATTGTAAACACTTCCCACACTAGTAGCCAATCCAGACCAAGCAGTATTATAAATAGAAGAAACATTACTATTGAATGCTCGGTAGGCTTCTATGTTAGTGCGGTCGTCCGGAAGAACTTTATTGTATTTAGCAAAAATAGGATTCGGACTATTGGTGCCATCAAAACTTCTAACAACTGGAAAATAACCAACATGAATATTGTCTCGAAAAATTGGTATCCATTCTCTTTCGAATTTTCCCACATAACCATATTCACCCAATCGGTCTTTATGTCTATAATCCTCTGAGTTGCTTTTTCTATTCTGATAACCTAATTGAATGGTATAAGACGCATTCTGAATACTAGAAAGTTTTGGTGCTCCTACACCTTCTTCTTTATTAGCATTGAGATCAACAATTTTGCCTAAACGATGTCTAATTCTTAAGTTTCCTCTTAAAGTATTGGCATCACTTGTTGGATTGTTTACCCAATTCAACAAAG
>JBDSHL010000230.1:0-4154 GCA_039918515.1 Saprospiraceae bacterium
CTATCCATCACCTTAATGAATTTATATAAGTTAGATAAGATTGGAATATTGCTCATTGAAGGAGGAGCAAGCACTTTGAACCATTTTATTGAGGAAGGACTCTGGGATGAAGCTAAAGTCATTACTAACCATTCTTTAAGATTAGGAGAAGGAATTAAAGCGCCTTATGTTTCAGGAAAGTTAAAGAAAAAATACGCCTATGCAACTGATAAAATATCAGTTATCTTGAAGGAATAGAGGGTAAACCGTTAAAATTCATTTAAAACTTACAAATGAAACCTTATTAATTAAGCTAAATGGTGAATTTGTCGTTATTTTGTGCATAACTAGTAAGAATGAGGATGTCGAAATTGACTTTTAAGATTGGATTTATTGGCTGTGCCGCTTTAATATACTTTTCAGTAATGAGCACTGTATTATATGCTCAAAGCCCTACCATCAAATGGATGTCATGGGAACAAATGGAATCTGCGCAAAAGAAAGAAAAAAGAAAAGTAGTAGTTGATTTGTATACCGATTGGTGTGGTTGGTGCAAAAGAATGGATGCGACAACATTTCAGGATCCTGACGTAATCAATACCGTTAACAAAAATTTCTATGCAGTAAAATTTAATGCAGAATACAAAACAGACATTAACTTCAAAGATAAAATTTATAAGTTTGTACCACAAGGCAACAGAGGCTATCACGAGCTTGCTGCTATGATTGCCAATGGTCAGTTGTCATATCCTACATTTGTCTTCTTAGATGAAACAATGACCACGATTCAACCATTGCCAGGTTATAGAGAAGCTCAGGTTTTTGAAATGATTGCAAATTACTTTGGTGGCAATCATTACAAGACCACTCCATTCCAGAAATATCAGGAAAATTATACTACTACGCAGAAGTAAGGGAATTACTTTCTCTTCTTTTTATGCTTTTCACACGGAATTAATTTAATATCTGAAGCATTATCTAATAAGATATTGCCATTGTATGGATTAGATTCAGTAGGATCATAAAATGCTTCCAAATGCAAATATTGTAAATCATTTTTAGGTGCAAAATTAAATTCATAAAGAGTCCATTCTGTTTCCTTAACAATATTGGATTCAGCCAAAAATTCTAAATTATGGCAATAAGAATTTCCTCCCCATATTCTTAATATTGTAGGTGTAGTAAAAGGTTTCACATTTATATAATCTGGACCTACAGGACTTGAATATTCTTCTGATCTCATAAGATAAATTGAGAATGAATAACATTTTCCTTCCTCAAGAACTTTTTCTAACTTCTGAGATACTCTCTCATAAGAATTATTTTGCCTTACGACCATTCCTAAATAGGTATTACCATTAAAAGCAGAATCGATAACTCCAAAAAATGGTTTTTCACCTTTAGAAGCAGGCTGAATATCGGGAGGCGTTTCATTTCTCCACCCACAATCTACCCAACCCTCTGGCAACCGACAGCAATTAGGCAAACCTTCGAAGGATCCATTCTTAATATAAATTATGCTGTCATTATATTGAGAATACCCAATCGAATTGGTTAAAAGTAAAATTGAGATTAATTTAATTAAAGTAATCATTCTGGAATTAATGTACTAATTCAAAGTAATTCTTAAATAAGGTATAAATGTACTGCCAAACAGTGGAACTAGTATTTAATGCAAAAAAGCAGCTTAGTGAATGATAATCCTACAGATTGGTCAGAATATAGCTTAGAAATTTAAAATGGGCGATTTAATACCCTACTCTTGCTCTAGCATCTTCCTATTCTTTTTGAACAAATAGAGCATCGTAAAGCCAAGAAGATAAGGAAGAGCCAGTAAATACAGAATTCCCGCATTTAATCCTCTCCCGGCCATTCCGCCATTCTGCATATTGGATTCAGCACCCATTTTGCACATAGGACATTGTGCTATTAAGTCTAAATTAGACAAGACCACCAACAACAGAATTAGACTTACGACCTTTAACAGCTTCATACTACAAAGATATAACAAGATCCCAAGATAGGTATTGCTATTTTCCAAAAAATTGAATTCATACCATTTATCATTCATGATGAACCGTCGATGCTAAATCAGCATGAACATTGCCACTTTGTATAAAACGACCTTTTGTTTGGCGATTCTTGATATACTATGCCAATTATCGCATACTTGGGCGTTTCCAAATTTCTAATTTGATTTTTTAGTACCATTTCAAAGATCCATGATATCAATCTCCAATAAATTATTCATTCCACAATAATTTCGCTGACTGCTATACATCCAGTCTTCCGCTTTTTCAAACCAGCCACTTCTGATTGGATTCTCAAGGATATAACCCATTTTTGATAAGTGAATATATGCGTTAATAATTCAATTAATGATTCTCATGTGTCCAGAAATGCATTTCTCTATTCCTTTTATGACTTCTGGCAGCAAATTCAAATCGTTTCAGGATCAAATCTTTTCTACTTACATGTGGTCCTTGTATTTATTTAATCACTTTCGAAGCAGTGTAGCTTTTAAAATCCTTAATTACATCAGGTAAATTTCCATTCATAGCACTTAATATACAATGTACATGAAAAGTCATAATTACATAAGCCAATATCAGTCAACCTTTATTCTGACGACAAAAATCCAAACTATCAATGATTATATCTCTATAAACTCTCCTACTAAATATATCGACCCAAACAACTGCTTGAAACGTATGTAATATATTCCTGCTTTGTAAATGATCTGATATCCTGTAGTCATAGTAAGGCGAAATTAAGCAAATATTTATCTATATAGAGAAGGTTGTTGCTTGATGAGTTATATACAATTCATATTAGCGCACAGTTTTAAGTTGAAAACCTAATGACACTCGAACGCAGTCGGAGCCTACTCAGCGATGGTATCAATGGTGAATATTTATTCATTATTTGTAGAATTACATATTCACAAGGTCACGAAATTAACCTTTCACTCTACCTGCTTCTTCTTCAAGTCCAGTATTTCTTTTGCGAGATTTTACATTTTGATTGCCCAATTGATAACTTAAACTTAGGGCTATTTTTTGAGTATCATTTCTACCAAATCCCTTTGCATACAATCCATCAAAATCAGAGTATCCATCCCAACCAGATTCATAAAAAAGATCACTCCCATTCAATTTGGCATTTAATTTATTGTGTATAAATTTTCGTTGTAGGCCTACATTCAAATTCCAACTTGGTTCATAAATAAAAACGCCACCCCAAACTCCCGGACCAGAATAAGAACCCGAAATTTCTGCTTTTATTCCATAAGGTAAAGTAAATGATTGCTGTTGAAATAACTCGTATGAATAGGCTTGAATATCCACAATTGCTCCATTGCCATAATTTGCTTGATTGTTAATAAATGATCCACTTAGATTAAAATAAGCACTCCAGTATTTGGTAATATCAATTGGGCAACTAACATTAGCACTCCATATTTTTTGGGTTGCTAGATTATCCCAATTAATATAACTTGCTCTAATGTCTGAAGTATCTGGACCAATGAGTCTTGTTATTTGATCCTTGGTCAAACTATAAGCAATTTTAAAATTATAAAGTGAATTAAGCGTATATCCCAATTCCAAATTATTCACAATTTCCGGTTTGAGGAATGGATTACCACGTTCAAAAGATAGTTGACTTAATTGATTATTAAATGGATTTAATACATTATAATCAGGTCTATTTATTCGTCTTCCATAATTTAAAGCCAAATTATGATGCGGATGAATATCCCAACTTAAGCCGGCACTTGGGAACAAACTTTGGTAATTCAATTTTACGGGCGGTTCTTGCAATTCAGGCAAGAAAGCTTCGAGATTGCCCAAAGCATCTGTATGTTCAAATCTAAGTCCTGCATTGCATTTCCATTTTGAAAAGATGCTATGTCCATAATTTATATATCCGGCATAAACACGCTCTGTATATTTAAATTTATTGGAACGAACTTTATTCTGGACAGGATCATTTTGTGGAAAATCAAAAACTAAGTAAGCATTATCTGAAATCACCTGACTTAATTTAGATCCTAGTCCTAAAACACCATGCCAAAGCGTTTTTTCAAAATCCATTTTGAAAGTAGAAATATTAATTTGAGAAGGTGTTTCGAATGTATTTAACTTATGATTCAATTCGGTCGTCTCGTCTGATTT
>JBDSHL010000231.1:0-3247 GCA_039918515.1 Saprospiraceae bacterium
TTAAACCAATTTTTTTCAAGCGGTGATATCTATTACGATTTTACCAAACTGTTTACCTTTAGCCATATGATCTATCGCTTCATTTATCTGATTCAATGGAAATACAGAATCAATTACAGGTCTAATTTTATTATAGTCAATTAAACTTACCATTTTAGCGAAATCTTCATCAGAACCCATTGTTGATCCTAGTATGGACAATTGTTTCCAGAATATCTGTTGAACTACAAGGCCCTCCCAGGCACCTTGTGTTGCTCCGTATAATGAAATTCGACCACCTGGGTTACAAATTTTAATCAATTTTGAAAAATCTTTACCTCCTGCCCCATCTATTATAACATCCATTCCCCCATGGTTGGCTAAAAACTTTTTATTCCATTGATCATCATTATAATTAATTCCCGATTTGGCACCAAGAGAAATAGCTTTTTCAATTTTGTCATCACTTGATGAACTTACAAAAACCTCACAACCCAAACTCAATGCAAATTGTAATGCAAATAAAGCCACGCCCCCACCAATACCAGAAATAAATACTTTGTCACTTGCTTTCGCATTTGCTCGGCTACACAATGCCCTATATGCTGTTAGACCAGCTAGAGGAATAGCCGATGCTTCAATGAAGGATAAATGTTTCGGAAATGCATGAATCTGTGATTTGTATACTGCAACTTTTTCAGCTAAACCACCATTTGATGGTAGACCTAAAATTTGAAAATCATTCGATTGGAATCTTGAATCCGCTCCCCACTGATAACTTGGATTTATAAAAACATTTTCACCTTCACTAACACCTGAAATATCAGATCCGAGAATGATTGGGAATTTCAAACCGGCGTATTGCCCTAGACTTATCCATAGGTCTCTGTGATTCAATGCACAATATTTCACATCAACGATAACCTGTCCATCATGAAGCTGTGGATCTTCCGTATTATTTATTTTAAAACTCTGATTAACACCCTCTAATATTGCAGCACGCATAATTTAATTTTTCTTTAATTACATATAGAATCTGGACATAAGAATGCCGGCAGTTATTCCAACATTTAGAGATTCAGATCCCAGACTTGAAGATGGAATGGATACAAACTCTTGGCATAAGTGTGATAATTCTGGAGAAATACCATGGGCTTCATTTCCGAGACATATAATACTAGAATCTTGAACTTGAAAAGTTTGAATGGAAGTACCATTCATCTTAGTGCCAATAATATTTTGAAACATATATTTAGAAGACAATTCAGTTGGCGAACACTCCATTAATTTAACCCTAGCAATACTGCTCATACTCGCTTGAACCGCCTTGTTATTAAATGGATCAGCACAATGATGCGAATGAAAGATATGTGTTATACCAAACCAATCTGCAGTTCTGATAATTGTTCCAAAATTTCCTGGATCTTGAACTTGATCTAAATAGAAAGCAGGGTTTTGTGAAGAATATGAAATAGATTCAAGTTTTTGAGGCATTTTGACTATAGCAAGTACCTCCTTAGTAGATTTCAGAGAGGCTATCGAATTAAGCTTCCTTTCTTCTAGCTCTACGACCATATGTAAAAAATTCACTACTTTTGCCTGATTAGATTCCAGCCAGGCAAAAGTAGCGTAAAGGCCATGAATATCTTCTGGATGGTGATTTATCAAATCAAGAACCAGTCTGGATCCTTCAGCAAGATATAAAGATTCTTTATATCGATTTTTCTTATCATGTAAGTCTTTAACCAATTTTATATTATTAGATACATTCATAGTGCTAGCAATCTTTAAAAATTTCACTTCTCATATCTGCAAAAATAATTTATTATTTGCAATTGGGTTAATAAGCTTATTGGCATCCTGCAGTACATCCGTACCATTGAATTCAAATCAGAAATTGTTAAAGAGCAATAATATTACTATTAAGGATCATAGTACAGATATAAATGAAGAATTAAAACTTAAATCAGAACTCTCTACTCTATATAAACAAAAACCAAATCGCAGATGGCTTTTTATTTTTAGGCGCGAAAAAATATACAGTTATTTACAAAAGAAAAATAAATCTAAAGTCCTTTTCAGAAAAACTCTGGAAAAAATTGCTGAACCACCTTCTATTCTTAATGAAGACCTCATCCTCGCGACTGAAAATAATATTCACAATTTTATGTTTAACAAAGGATATTTTGATGTCAATGTAGATCATAAAACAAAAGTTAAAAAAAGCACTGCAACTGTTAATTATCTTGTTTTTAGCAATAAACTATACCTTATCGATTCATTTGCTATTACTGCGGATGATAGCAAAATTGAAGCAATCGTAACTAAGACTTATAAGGAATCATTCTTGGGACCTGGAAAGCCTTTTGATAATATTTTATTTCAACTAGAAAAAAGAAGAATTACTAACTTGCTCAATAATTCAGGCTATGCAGAATTCAACCCATTCTATATTGACAACCTTGATACTGACACTTCAAATCAAATAAACAAGGCGATATTGCATATAAGTAATCCTGATCAAAAAATGAATCATACACAATATGAAATAAATCAAGTGAATATTTATAAGGACTTTAATTCATCTACACAACCTAGCTATTCACTTACTTCCCTTAATTCATTAAATTTTTACAACACACAAACCAAGTTTTATATAAAAAATAAATTACTAGCGAAAAAAATACTTCTAAGACCAGAAATGTTATATAGTAAGGCTAGATTAGATTCCACCTATAATCGATTGAGTCAGTTAGAATTCTATAAATTTATAAATATTGAAACAAAAGTCGATAGCTCAAAGTCGAATAAACTAATCCACAACATTTTTCTAACTCCTAGCAATAAATGGGTCTTTGACATAGGTACAGACCTAAACTATACAACTTTAAGATCAAATGCCGTTACTTCTTTGTTTGGAATTTCAGGCTATACTTTATTAAAGAACAGGAATGTATTTCATGGTGCTGAAGTATTTGACAGTAAGGTTGAAGTTGGCGCCGAATTATCTTTTTTGTCCGGCTCTTTATTCAATGCATTTAATTTTAATTTTAGCAATTCTTATCATTTACCTTCTTTCTATGATATTACGGGATCATTTCGACTTTCTAAAGTGCTTCTCCGGCCATTTAAAGTGAATTTAAAAAAACCTGATGCAAGAACATCGTTCAACTTGGGCATTGAACTTGTAAGCTTAATTGATTTCTTCAAGTATGTTTCTTTTAATAGTGGAATTTCGTATAATATACCTATTAATAAAAATAGCAGA
>JBDSHL010000232.1:0-5783 GCA_039918515.1 Saprospiraceae bacterium
AGTCCGCTCTCGACCTCAAGATCCCCTTTATCGAAAGAGTGAGGGGATTTTTCTTTTATATTGCTTGTTAGCTATTTACAAATTTCATACATGTTTCACAACTACCTAAAGGGTGGAGTATTATCACAAAACTTGTTTTGAAAAACTAAACTTCCATTAACCACAAAACTGTCTTTGGAACACGAAACCTCGCCATTTGGGCAGGTGCTATTAGCTGCAGACTCACTCTTGAATTATTAAATCCAAACATGACGCTTAGATTTATTAATAATTTCCGAGTTAATGAAAATGCGTGCTTATAAAAATTATGAGTTGTTCGTCACTCATTTTATTTGAAGTACTTTCGCTAGATGCAACATTCTTATATTGTGCAGTATCGGCTAAAAATTTAATAAATTGCTCCTGGATTTGGCCTGTTCCTGTAACATGTATTTCATCCATGTTCGGGATCTTAATTACGATTTCCTTGAAGAATTTATGTGTCAAGGCAATCTCTTGATGGTTAGAGGTATTTTCATTTGAGTTATTATCAGGACCAGGATTCTTTACATGATCTAAAATAATGAATTCTCCATTATCAATATTTTGTCTTCCTACAATGGTAGCATGATGAGTATCCATCCATATACCAAATTGTTTTTTGTTTTTTTCTGACATTTTTTTTATTTAAAGATAGACCATATAAATGAAAGCTACCTTGATTAATTTAAATATTATGTTACTGTGATCTTATCTAAAATTGTGGAACATTCTAAGTTTGCAGCTAACATCTGTATTCCCGAATGTTTATTAAGTCTATTGGGTGAACATCACTTATCTATTTTAGTTTTTATGAACAAATATACAGGTTATTCACGAATTTAGAAATTTTAAATTTTACCATAATCTCATCCTAGGGCTAATTAGTTACACTAGTCTTTGGTTTAACCCGTTTTATGCAAGTTTAAACTTATTCTCTATTCAGTAATTATTGAAATATTGCAACTATTCAGTCAGTGAATGTTTTTGTCAAAATTTTTACAAAAATCGCAAAAATTCATGTCAAAAACAAGCTCGTTCACAATTAGAATAATTTAGTTGTCCGGATCACTAACATCATGCATTATTTCTTAATAAAATAGATACTAATATTTTCCATTATTGTCTTTTAAGTTTATCTAGCTACTTATATGGATCTTAATAATTTTATGATTGTATGATTTTCAGTTTTGCATTATCATGTTCTTTAAATGCATTACTTTTTTCCAAATGTTTTTTCATTGAATTCATATCGTCACCAATTATTGTTGCACTAAAAATCCACGCCCTTTGCATCATTCGTATATAAGTAGAAGGGTTGTTTTGACGGGTAAGCTGTCTTAATGCTCCAACATAATCATCGCGATAAACTGTAGGAATAATAATTTTTGTCTGACCTTCCTTTACTAATTCTGCATTCATCATTATTCTTGCAATACGTCCGTTGCCATCTAAAAAAGGATGCACTTCACTTACCAAAAACATCAAGTAAATTGCTTTAGCAAAGGGATGTATTAATGCCTGATAATATTCAAACCCCTTTACTAATGTACCTTTCACCAATATGTGATCAACAAAATGTGTTTCACCAGCTCTGTTATTTTTATCTTTAAACTGCCCCGGCTTCATTGATGTCCTAGCATTTAATAATACTTTATGTCGGTATAATAGTATTTCCATCATTTTTTCGGGACTGGATGGTGTTAAACTCATTTCAGTTTTATTGCTAACAAGATTGTAAGTTCCCAACACATCGTGTGAATCTTCTTCACGGGTTGGCATTGGTGAATCCGTTTCTATGATACGTCTTGCATCTTCCACATCAAACTCTGTTCCTTCTATGTAATTAGAAAAATATGCTTCGAAAAAAGCAAAGTTGAGAAACGATCGGTTGCTTGTATTTTTTTCAGGCTGTATTGTAAATTCCTGTTGCTTTAATTCAACATACAATTTCTCAAATAAGGGCAATCTTTCAGGATCATATGGATTGCCAAATACTCTTGCAACAGCTAGTGGCGATGACAATATTTTTGAAGGATGCGTAGAAAGTAATGCGCTGATGAGTTTGTTTAATTTTTCAAACTCCGTTTTCATATTTAGTTTATCCGCAATAACCCTCGCTTTATCTCTCAATTCATTTAATCCTTGTTCACTTTTTACCCTGATAATGCTTTCCAATTTTTCTTCTATTTCAGGTAAAGTAAGTGTTTTAGATTCTGGACCTTTTTGACGACTGACTTGTAAATTTTCCAGCAATGCTCTTTCAGTTTGCGATGCAAACAATTCTCCATAAAATCGATTATCGCCTTCCATTGATGCAGGACCTTCTATGAATCGAAGCGTAATACCAGGCAGAATTATTCTTTTTGTATAAGTGTAAGTAAGAAAAATATGCCCAGCAGTTGTGGGCTTAAATTCCAATGCCGACCTGTGACTTAGCAGAGCTCCAGAATATAACTTGCCAAGTATTGCAAACAGGTTGCGTCTAATGATTGTTTCTGGGCTATCAATAAAATTAGATGTATAGATACGAGGAGCGATTTTTCTCAATTTTCCTGCTTTTTCTAGTTTAGAAATTTGTTTGCTAACCCCTGGGATACTAGAAGAAAACACTACTTCTTGAAGATGAATGGGTAAAATATTTTCCATTAAAATCGCTTTTTGATGTAAATATAATAAATATTTTCCATTATAAGATTATATTTAGTAATTTTATTCTATTATAATTCAAAATGAGATAATAAATAATTTCCAGTATAAGAGGAAAAAAGCTATTTACTAATAATATATTCCAGTAAATTGCAAAATAATCCAAATATTTTCCATTATAGAACTAATTCTTTCAAATTTAGGTTATTGAAAAGACAACAAGAAGCAGTCTACTAAGATAAGCAGGAAGTTAAGTTGAGAATTATTCTACACTTGTTTCTAAAGTCCAAAAACAGCTTTTTATTGCTATTGGTAACTTCTAATTCTTATGAGGCAGCAATTATTTAATTGCATGCATCTTAAAAAATCTTCATCTTTACTTAAAAAATGAACAAATATCAACTCTGCGTCAGCATCTTGTTTTTATATATAAGCTTTTCAAATGCTCAGAAAGTATGGATAAGATGTTCGAATGGTTTGCCCGCGGATACTGGTATTTTATCTTTAGCAAATATCGGATCGGTACTTTTTGCAGGTACTGAAAAAGCTGGAGTTTTTAGATCTAAGGATGGCGGAAACTCCTGGCAAGAAATACCATTAGATCCGCTACAAAAGAAAACGCAATCTTGGTCCATGTGTTCCCTAGATACCTTCCTCATTGTTGGACAACGGGGGGGCGGAATATTAAGGACTAGCATCAATGGTTCTCATTGGGAACTTTTGAATAGTGGAATTGGCAGAAAGGTTTTACAAGATATTATCTCCGTCGGGAAAGTTATCTACGCAGCATCATTCGGCGGTGGAGTATATGTTTCTTATGATACGGCTAGGACATGGTCCATATTATACAATAATGAAGGAATGGATGATCTAAAAGCGCTTTCTCTGGCGAACAATAGTAAATACTTATTTGCAGGTTCGGCAGGAATAAATACAACCATGCCAGACACAGGAGTTGCTTTTGTGACTCCATTGAATGGCAATTCATGGGAACTTATTAATAATGGATTTGTACGGAATGGAGCACACCTGGAAGCCGTTTTGTCCATAGAAGCTAATGATTCACTTGTATTTGCAGGGACCGATGATGTGGGCATTTTTCGCTCTACCGATAATGGCCAATTATGGCATCAAGCAGTTGGAACAAATTTAAATGGAGATGTATATTCTATAGCCATCTCGGGAAATCAGGTTTTTTATGGAACTACTTATGGTGGAATCTATAGTTCTGATGACTATGGAATGACGTTTACTGCTAACAACATCGGATTGAGATTGGGTAATGCTACACTTCCTTTTTTGGTAAAAGATTTATTGATTTTAGGGGATACGATTTATGCTGCAACCGACCTAGGAGTTTATAAACAGGCTTTGTCAAGCATTACAAAAACAAACAACGAATCGTCAGAGCAAACAAAAAAACCTTTTGTTATATATCCGAATCCTTCAAACGGTATATTGCAATTTGATTTTCTTGTTTCAAGTCCAAATGATTGTCAAATCCTTATCACAAATATTTTAAGCAATGTAACCGTACGATTTAATAAAGACATTTTCTTAAATGGAAAACAACATGCAGAACTTGATTTGACGGACTTACCCAATGGAATTTATATTTTACAAATTAAACAAGAAGAATGGGCCTCTGCCTGTAAGTTTATTTTGAATAAATAAATCCAGGCCTTTTGGATATAAGCCATCGAGTGTATTCTTTTCATTTATATGTCCATCATTTTTAGTTGTTTGTATCTTTTTTCAAGTACATCAATATAGGCTTCTTTCATCTCATTTGATAAGAAGGATCTGTCAATCCATTCACAGGCATTTGGTTTATGTAAAATCATACGATTAAAAGCACTCAAAATTTGTTTATTGGTTAAACCCAATCCTTCTCCCAGTCGCACAAAATGTTCTCTGTTAAGCTTTTTCTTTTTTCCTTCAACTGTGAGTGCTAGTTCTTCCGTATCTTCTGGAAAAACGATTGCAACATTTAACAAGTCATAAGCAGGCGAAAGCACCCATCCTGATGAATTCTCAATCATCGAGAAATTTTTAAGATGCATATCATTATTTCCTGTCAAAAAACAAAATAAGGCTAATTCAAAATAAAAGATCTTATCCAGTAAGGTGTTGTCTGAATAACTATGAATGGCCTTACCTACTTTTTCCATGGAACTTTTGTATTTGTCAAATGCTTCTGTGATTTGAAACATATCCAACATGTGGATTTTTTCTCCATTTACTTTTCGGTCAATTCTTTTAGTGATGTAGGACAATTCTCCGGATTTTAGTCGTATTAAACTTGATGGAACTACACGTATACCGAATGCTTCTGCAATACGCATCGTTAAATGTTCATTTTCCGGCATTTCAGTAAATTGATCAGAAGGGGGTTTGAAAATATATTGACCTCCAAGTGCTCCAACTACAGTTAAACGGGATTCCGCATTTTTTTGGGTCTCTTTTACAATTGACATAGACAATTTAGCTTGAACGCCTGGTACTGCTATACTACGCTCTACAACATCTTTAGCTAAGTCGGTCATTTGATCAAGTGAATAAAGAATAATTGGAGGTGTTACTACACCAAAGAATTCTACAGAGCACTTCTCATGAAAATCAATTTTTTCTTCAAGTGATTTATAACAATATAAGCACTTATTATTCATCTTCTTCAGGTATTGGTATGACGCTCACAGCTCCTACGCAATTTTGACAGCAGGCCAGTAATAGACCCATACGATCGCTGTGGTTTATCTTCCAGTTTTTGGAAGCTATATCTAGCAACCATCCCTCAGGAATCAGCCCGTCAAAAAAGGGAAATAACCTATTGTCAATATAAGGCTTGTTTGTAACTGGCATTGTAAAAGTGATAAACTTTGATGGATGTTCTTTCACAAATTGATCGTCATATTGGAAAACAAATTCACCTTCATGTGATTCTAATATGATCCCTGCCAAATACTCTTTGTAATATACTTTGCCTTTCCTCATTTAGTAAGTTCCTTACTATTTACAGGGGCTAATTCATGACCAAACATGCTCAATACAAGGTTAACTTTTTCCAAATTCAGGCTTGTTTTACCTTGTTCAATTTTTCGAATTACGGTTAATGC
>JBDSHL010000233.1:0-2832 GCA_039918515.1 Saprospiraceae bacterium
TTAGGAAATTCACAAACTGGATCATTGACATTGGTTCAAAAGTTCGGCAATTGGCTCTCAACAAGATTAATTCATGTATTTTATGGATATACTTTTACAGATCTTGGTCCCTTTCGAGCTATAAAATTCTCTTCTTTGAAAAAATTAGAAATGCAGGATCAAAATTTTGGTTGGACTGTAGAAATGCAAGTCAAGGCGGCTAAATTAAAAATGAAGTGCAAAGAAGTACCTGTTGACTATAAAAAAAGGCTTGGAGAATCAAAAGTCTCAGGGACAATCAAGGGCAGTATTTTAGCTGGTTACAAGATACTTTACACAATATTTAAGTTGTTATAATTAACAGTTATTAAAACTTGTGAATGATATGCTAAAGATTCATTCTAAAGGAATTATCCATAAGCATTAGGGGTATATTTGTATTAAGATGAATCAGCTAGAAATAATTTTAATAGGAATTTATACTGCTTGCTTACTTTACATGACATTGTTCAGTATGGTACAATTGAATTTGCTTAAGGCTTATCGTAGGCAAAAGAAGAATAAAGTACTTCTTCCAGCCTTAAATGCAGACGATCATCATCCAAATGTAACTATTCAATTACCCATCTTTAACGAGCTTTATGTTGTTGGTCGATTATTGGATAATATCATGAAGTTGGATTATCCTCAAGATAAGTTACAAATACAAGTTCTAGATGACTCTACAGATGAAACAGTTGAACTTGCGCGAAGTAAAGTGAAAGAATACAAGGAGCTTGGTTTTGACATTGTTCACATTCATAGAACTAATCGTGAAGGATATAAGGCAGGAGCTTTGAAAGAAGGAATGTTGACAGCAAAAGGTGAATTCATTGCTATTTTTGATGCTGATTTTTTGCCAGAGCCGGACTTCTTATTAAAAGCACTTCCTTATTTTAATCACGATAATATTGGTGTAGTTCAAACTAGATGGTCACATCTCAATGAAGACTATTCCTTGTTAACTAAACTTCAAGCATTTCAACTCAACGTTCATTTCACTGTAGAACAAGCTGGCAGATGTGAAGCTGGGCATTTTTTGCAATTCAATGGAACAGCTGGCATCTGGAGAAAGTCAACAATATTCGATGCAGGAGGTTGGCATTCAGATACATTGACTGAAGATTTAGACTTAAGTTATAGAGCACAGCTTAAAGGATGGAAAATAAATTTTATTGAAAATATTACTTGTCCTTCTGAATTACCCGTTGAAATTTATGGATATAAATCACAGCAATTTCGTTGGATGAAAGGTGGAGCTGAGAATACGCGTAAACTATTACCTATCATTCTTAAATCAAATCTTCCATGGAAGACTAAATTCTATTCTGCGATGCATCTTATGGCTAGTAGTATTTTCTTAATTATTTTTTGGGTAGCCTTATTAAGTGTTCCTGTACTTTATATTATGGACGATCTCAACATGAAGGCAACATTCTTAGGATTCTGTCTTCTTGGTACACTTTCTGTACTTTCTGTTTTCTATGAAGCAAATGTTGTTACTTGTTGGGAAGGAGAATCTTATACGAAACGAATTGGAAAATTTTTATATTTATTTCCAACCTTTATGGCTGTTTCAATGGGCTTAAGTTTCCATAACAGCATTGCTGTCATTCAAGGATTCAGAGGACGAAAATCAAGCTTTGTAAGAACTCCTAAATTCTGTATAGTTAAAGGAAATTCAGAACTTAAAAACAATACTTATAACCTTCAAAAAATTGATTGGAAAACCTGGACAGAAATACTTATTCTTGCCTATTTTGTATTTGCTATCGGTTTGGCTATTTCCATAGAATATTATTCTTTCTTAATGTTTCATACAATGTTGATGGCCGGATTTGGAATAAATTTCTTTTATTCAATTAGGCATCTTCATTTAAAGTAAAAAAATAATAATTTAAATTACAAGAGGGGTTGGTTCTTTACTAACCCCTTTTTTTATTACTGGTTTTCTATTTTATCCTTTCCTTATTGTACTTTTGAACGAAAATATCCTCCAACTTTAAAAAATGGGTAAAGTCTTGAACCAGTTAAATTTCTATTTAGGAAAAAATAGTTCTTTAATCCTTTTAAGTCTAATTTACTCAATATGTTGTGTTATCTTATTCTATTCCGCACAACAATCAGAATTCATATCTATCATATTTCCATATAGTATTGCATTTGTTGCTTACATTCTAATGTATTACCTCTTTAATCCTTCTTATCATATCAAGCTAATTATATTTTTAGCCCTATTGGTAAGAGTTACTAGTCTCTTCTATTTCCCTCATTTGTCTAATGATATTTATAGGTTTTGGTGGGATGGTGAACTAATCAATTCTGGAATAAACCCATTCAACTATACTCCAAAGCAGATTATGGATCTTGAATTGATAAGAGGAGAAACGGTTAAATTATGTTTCGATAAAATGAACTCACCGGAATACTTTACGGTTTATCCACCTTTGTGTCAATTGCTATTTTCGATTTGCTCGAAAATTTCTGGTGAGAATTTATATTTATTTAGTTTATTACTTAAAATAACATTTTTTATTACTGAGATATTTAGTTTTAAGTACTTCAATCGGTTATTAAAAATTACTAATTCTTCTCCTAAAATTCTATTTTTGATTTTCTTAAATCCCTTACTTATTCTAGAATGTTATGGAAATCTTCATTTTGAAATAATATTGATTAATTTCTTAATTATTTCCATTGTATATCTATATGAAAGTAAGATGTTACATTCCGGATTTGCTTTAGGGATTTCTGCAATTTCCAAATTGACCAGTCTTATTCTTGTTCCTTTCTATATCCTAAAAAATATTAAAA
>JBDSHL010000234.1:0-2701 GCA_039918515.1 Saprospiraceae bacterium
AACTCGGATTATTTTCGTTACTTACCATTATCGAACGTAAATGATTTTAAGAACCGCCGAGGTACGTAAAGCGTATGCCAGGTGGTGTGGGGGGACTGAGGCGAGAGCCTCATCCTACCCGATTAGCAAACAATACCTGAATCATTCGACCCCTACAGGGTCGCATACATTGACGGAAATTAGGTTCTATAAACATTTAATCCTTATGGGATTAGAAGGGAGATCAATGCAAGACAAAATGGATATAACCTAAATCTGAATGATTCCAATAATTATATTATTTGGCTTCCACCAAATTTTTAACTGCAATCAATATTGGATTCCAACCATCACCATGATTATAAGATTCATTGTAACGACGTTCCCCATCATCTACAAGACTGTAATCTCCTTGGGTTACTTTAAAAAGTGTCACATCATCAGAAATTTTTTCTAAATCATAAGTTACCGTTAAATAGTTCTCGGGTTTGTCTTCCATCGTAGAATTGGGATCGAATACTGTATAAGACAAATGAATAGGAGGGTAATTTTTTACAATATGTCCTTTAACATAACACATTTCTTTGCCTTCAACTATTGCATTCCAATTCAAGCTACTTCCAGGTGTCCATTCAGAAATGGCGGCACATCCAAACATATATATTTTGGTTTTTTCTGGATTGGTTAATGCGTCCCAAACTTCATGAATATTTGCATTAATCTCAATATTATTATATATAAACTTTTCCATTTTGACCATTGATTTTGTAAAAGAAATCAAAGTTAAGATAATACTGGAATACTGAGATAATGCTTGTCAGATTGATTTGAATAATCAATTTTTCGATTTCCCTTTCTTTCGTTTAGGCTTAAACTTTCGATTTTCGAGCCCTAAGACTGGGAATTGTTCTATTTTTGCCGTCCAAAATCAACTATTTGAATCCAACAGATCTTAAGAACCCGGAATATTTTCATAAAGTAGTGGACTGTCAGTATGCTTGTCCTGCACATACTCCTGTTCCAGAGTATATTAGACTCATCGCAGCTGGTCGATATACCGATGCTTACATGATCAATTGGGTCTCTAATGTTTTTCCAGGAGTGCTGGGTCGCACTTGTGATCGACCTTGTGAACCCGCATGTCGTAGAGGCCGGTTGGGTGAAGAACCTGTGGCCATCTGCAGACTAAAGCGGGTTGCAGCAGATTTTAAGGATGATGTCAAATCGCTTATTCCTGGTCCAACAATTCAAAAAAATGGTAAAAAAATAGCACTTGTAGGTGCAGGTCCTGCATCTTTAACTGTTGCAAGAGATTTGGCTCCTTTAGGATATGAACTTCATGTATTTGACGAACAAATTGCAGGAGGAGGATTTATGCGAAGCCAGATTCCTAGCTTTAGACTTCCTGAAGAAGTTCTCAACGAAGAAGTAAATTATATTCTGGACATGGGAGTGGTAACTCATTTCAACCATTATGTAGATAGTATGGCGGGTCTTTTGGAGAAAGATTATGACGCCATCTTCGTTGGAAGTGGTGCACCTAAAGGTAAGGATCTTATAATTCCTGGTAGAGAAGAAGCATCAGCCCATATTCATATTGGTATTAATTGGTTGGCAAATGTAGCTTTCAATCATACTGCAAAAATTGGCAAGAAAGTTTTAGTGATAGGTGGAGGAAATACGGCCATGGATTGTTGTAGAACTTCAAGAAGATTAGGCGGTGAAGATGTTCGTGTAGTAGTTCGAAGTCCTTTTAATGAAATGAAAGCTTCCCCTTGGGAAATAGAAGACGCTCAACATGAAGATATTCCATTTTATAATTGTCATTCGCCGAAAAGATTCGTTCTTGAAAATGGACAACTCAAAGGAATGGAATTTGAAGTAGTCGAAGCTAAATACGAAAATGGAAAAAGAATCTTAACAGCAACAGGTGAAATAGTCTTTATGGAAGCTGATGATGTGTTGCTTGCCATTGGACAGGAAAATAGTTTTCCATGGATTGAAAGAAGTGTCAGTATTGAATTTGATCAATGGGGCATGCCAAAAATTAATGAAAAAACTTTTCAATCAACGAATCCAAAGGTTTTCTTTGGAGGTGATGCAGCATTTGGACCTAAGAATGTTATTACTGCCGTAGCCCATGGTCATGATGCAGCCATTTCTATAGACTTAATTTGTTCTGCTATATCAATTGACGATCGTCCAGACCCAATGACAAATCTTTATTTGCAGAAAATGGGAATTCACGAATGGTCTTATGACAATCAGACATCAGATGATCTAAGATTCAAAGTTCCTCATGCAGACAAAAAACTTAGTCTAAGCGATCGCAAACTTGAAGTAGAATTAGGCTTCGATGCAAAACTTGCTTTGAAAGAAGCTCAGCGCTGTTTGAATTGTGATGTGCAAACCATTTTTACTGAAAACAAATGTATTGAATGTGATGCATGTGTTGACATTTGTCCTACAACTTGTATAACTTTTACAACCAATGGAGAAGAAGAAGATCTTAGACAAAGATTGAACGCTCCTGCACCTTTGAAGGATCAAGATCTTTATGTATCAGATATTTTACCTACCCTACGTGTAATGATCAAGGATGAAAATTTATGCCTTCACTGTGGACTGTGTGCAGAAAGATGTCCAACCAACGCATGGGATATGCAAAAATATATCTACAACGCGGCCAAAGCTTGCAATCTATGAGTTCAAATATTATTAT
>JBDSHL010000235.1:0-6030 GCA_039918515.1 Saprospiraceae bacterium
AAATTTTTATTGAATGAGTGTTTGTTTAATGATGGCTCCATAATCTGCCTTTTCTTCCCACGGAAGGTTGATATCTGGATTGTCAGAACTGAGCAACCAAAATTCCCGATAGACCAATCCTACATCTTCCGCATAAGTAGCTGTGGAATAAATTCTGTTGATATCATCCTTGAAATCTATTTCTTCAACATTCACTACTTTCTTATAGAATAGATTACCTATGGTTTGATTATTTAGAATGTCCGTATAAAAATAAGTTCTCCCATTCCATAAGTTGAATGGTCTGAAGAATTCACCATTCAATTTAATTTCTGTTTGTTGATCAATTCGAATGTTTCCATTCCATGATTTGTTTTTTATCACAGGAAAAACAAGTTTAATAAAATCAAATCCGAAATCATTTCGAATGATATTTGTTGAACCGACTGTTATAAAAGTATTGTCAATTAATTCCCAAGGAAGGGTATCGCGTTTACGATAGAATATTTCAACATTATAAACAAGATTTCCATCTGGATCGGTAAATGTATCTGCAGCGGTTTCTTTAATAAAGCACCTAAACGAGTCCCTTCTTTGTCCATTTGATTTTTGATAAAGTATTGAATCTGTTCTATATATCCAAGATTTTCCAAGTGACATTGGGTAATAATGATATCCCAATTGATAATCGGTAAGTATTGAAGTTTCACTATTACATGAAGTAAAAAAGATAAATATGATTAGATTATATAGTGTTACTTTATAAAAATTCATCCTAGAATGTATTTTTATTTAATAGAGAATTGGAGATTATCCCTCCACAAACCAAGTCATCGCCTTCATAAACTACAGCAGATTGACCTGGAGCAATTCCTTTAACATTTGAATTAAAATGGACATACAATTCATCTTTTTTATGTTCTATAATAGATAAATGACCAACATCTTTATATCTTATCTTAGTTATTAATTCAGCATCCGTTGGGATAGAAGAATATTTATGCCAATTCAATTTGGAAACTTGCATCGCGGGTCTTCGCAATTCTTCTTCTTCACCAAGTACCACAGTATTGGTATCAGGAACTATATCTATTACAAACATCGGTTTACCAAAAGCTATTCCAAGTCCTTTGCGTTGACCAATAGTATAGAATGGATATCCATTATGATTACCGAGAATCTTCCCTTCTTGATTCATAAAATGCCCACCTTGGACTTTTTCTTCAAGTCCATCCACTCTTCTTTTTAAAAATGAGCGATAATCGTTGTCTGGAACAAAACAAATTTCATAACTCTCTGCTTTTTTAGCGAGATTCTCATAACCCATTTCGGTCGCCATTTGTCTAATTTCGGGTTTGAGATATTCTGCAAGTGGAAACTTACTTCTAGTTAAAGAATCCTGGCTTAATCCCCACAGCACGTAGGATTGATCTTTATGAAGGTCTCTAGCCTTGGATATATAATATCTTGAATCCTGATTATTTATTCGAGCATAATGACCAGTAGCAATAAATTCACAGTCAAGACCATTAGCTCTTTTTAGTAAAGCACTCCATTTAATATGTGTATTACAAAGTACGCATGGATTAGGGGTCCGACCTGCTATATATTCTTCAACGAAATTATCTATAACTGCATCTCCAAATTCATCTCGAATATCAAGGATAAAATGGTGAAATCCCATATCTACTGCTACTCGTCTGGCATCTTGCAATGAATCTAAAGAGCAACATCCAGTTTCTTTAGTTGAGGCCCCAGATGAAGCATAATCCCATGTCTTCATGGTGATTCCAATAACTTGATATCCCTGTTCATGAAGCATAGCCGCAGCTACGGTACTATCTATACCACCGCTCATTGCTACTAGGATTTTACCGTGTTTACTCAAAATCTGGACAAATATAACGTATTAAAATTAATTATAATATGATAATTCTCTAATTTTTCTGTTTTAAAATATGGCAATTGGAAGATGCGATCTTATATTTGCAGCCCAAATTAGAGAATTTCAAGGCTAAAATAGGCTATTTAACAACGGAACTAGAAAGAAATTGTTTGATTGTACCGTTTTAAGGAGTTAAATAATGGTCTACTATGCATTTTATGAACTTGAAAGGATTACTGAAATTTCGTTCTAAAGGGAACGATCTTATTTTGAAAAATTATATGTTGATCATAGATGCGGGAGTAGAATCCCGCAGAATTGCGGGAGTAGAATCCCGCAGAATAGCGGGAGTAGCTTCCCGCAGAATTGCGGGAGTAAGAGCACGATCCGACCGCTACATAGCGGGCGGATAGGGGTCGCGAATTTCGTTCTAAGGTGAACGATCTTATCGTTGAAAGTTTTTGTTTTATTCTTAAATGCGGGAGTAGCTTCCCGCAGAATTGCGGGAGTAGAAGCACGATCCGACCGCTAAATAGCGGGCGGATAGGAGTCGCAAATTTCGTTCTAAGGTGAATGATCTTATTTTGAAAAATTATTTATTAATCATAGATGCGGGAGTAGCTCAGTTGGTAGAGCACGACCTTGCCAAGGTCGGGGTCGCGAGTTCGAGTCTCGTCTCCCGCTCAATAACTAGTTACAATTTTAATCTTCTAACTAGTAAGTTGCCCAGGTGGTGGAATTGGTAGACACGCAGGACTTAAAATCCTGTGAACAGTGATGTTCGTGCGGGTTCAAGTCCCGCCCCGGGTACAAAATCAGAGCGAGAATCAGAGCGAAAGCGAAGATTTGAGTTCTGATTTTTCTTCATTCTCACACTTGCATTCACTCTAATCTTTACCCTATATTCGATTTTCAAAATTTGGACGTCTATGAAAAAATTCCCGGCATTTCTGAAATAAATATTGACTTCAATAAAAAAAACCGCCTCCGATTAACGAAGACGGTTTTCTCTATTTTTAAGTTTACTATAAATTAATTACAACTTATAATTAATAGTCAATCCAAAAATTCTTCCCAATTGTGAAAAATGTCCACCGTCATAAGTAACGATAGGATATCTTCCATTAAAGGTTAATAAATTTGTTTGAGCTTTAATAATGTTAGCATCTTTCAACATGGCATTACCTGTTGCATTTTCTCCTTTAAATTCCCACTCAGGAAGAACATTAAGTATGTTGTTTAAATTCAAATTAGCAGTCCATCTTTTACAGAAATGATATCCAATTCCAAGATCTGTAACAACTTTTGGCTTGAATTCTGTATATAAATTATCGTCAATTCCTGATTGCTTAAATTGTACAGGACCAAATAAAGTATTGTTTAATGAAAACAACCATCTACCCAATTCATAATCTAATCCAAGAATGGCTTTATACTCAGGACGTGAAGTAAAAAACAAATGTTCTTGTGTTGCATTGAAAACGGACTTTCCTGCATCTGAGATAATCTTCGGGTTTTTTATTTTACCATCAACTTTATTGTCTATGACAATATTAGCTGCAAAATTCACATTGAAATCACCTGTTCCAAACTTTGTTCCTCTATAAGATAATACCAGATCCAAACCCGATGTTATTGAATTCACTGAATTAACAAAGAAACTTACATTCGCCAGCTTTCCTTCTGTTAATACCTGATCTAACTTTGTATTCAATAATTCCGTATGCTTAATTTCTGAACTTAAAACGATTCGATCTTTAATTGCGATATTGTAATAGTCTAATGTCACACTTAATCTAGAGGTTGGTTTAAATCCAAATCCAAAAGTGAAATTTTTAGACTTCTCTGGTGTTAAAGCTGGAAGACCAAGAAGTCTTGCTTCTCTGGATACATTATTAATTAATCCACTCAATTGAATTCCTGATCCAGCTACGAAAGAATATTGTGATTTCTGAGTATAAATCTGATGTAAAGTCGGTGCTTTAAATCCTGTAGAATAAGAAGCTCTTAAGGTAATCTTATCATCCATTAATAAATATCTGCTACTTGCTTTCCATACTGTTGCACTTCCAAAATCACTGTAATTCTCATAACGAACTGTGCCATTAATTAAAAATGATTTAGTGAGATCAATCGCCAGATCACCATAACCTCCGAGATTATAACGGTTAAATTTTCCTGAATTTCTAAGATCATTACCAGCATAAGAATCCGCACCACCATCTTCATAAGACGCTAGACTTCCAGCAATCACTTCAAAATTCTCAGATCTAAATTCGGATCCGAATGCAATTCCAAACATATCGTTCAATCTTTTCGAAACATCGAGATTACCAACTACATGCTGAAAGGATTCCCCTCCTGGTTTGAAATTGATAGGGCTATTCTCTTTATACTTATTTGTTCCATCTGCATTCTTGGTTCCATTTCTATTCTGCGAATTAGAAACAGTATAAAGTTGTTGATTTCCTCCTGTTGTAAAACTTACATCTGTATTCCATCCATTGGTTATGTTTTTGACTCCTATTGTTGCATTATAATCCGATAAATCTCCTTCGAAAGTAGGTACATATCCGATGTATTCACCGTTCGGTCCATTCGGAAAAAAATCTTTTAGATAAGGAAAATCAGATAAGGTCCTCCAATAAGGAGTTCTGAAATTTGCATAACTATTTACTTTTTTGATGACATAAGCAGCATTTCCATATAATTCTGAATTATTCGAAATCTTTGAACCTGCATTAATGCAGAACTTAGCAGCTGCAACAGAAGGGGATGAATTGCGATTATTCGCATCCGGGTATTTTGCCAAGTAAGCTTGTACTTCTGAAAGTGGTGCACCGAAATCTCCGGCGTCTCCTTCAGCACTAACTACACCTGAACGTCTTGCTTCATTGGTTTTAGATAGGTCTACCGTATAATTTACAAAACCAGATTTCCCCAACGTAGAACCATTATTCATAGATAAGCCTATCATTTCTCCATCTCCTTCACCAGTAATTCCTGTTCTTAGTGTTAAATTTCCATCATTTGTATTATCTTTTAGAATAATATTCATAACACCTGCAATGGCATCTGATCCATATTGCGCTGATGCCCCGTCGCGTAATATTTCTATTCTTTTAATGGCATCTACAGGAATGGAAGAAATATCCGCACCTGTTTCACCTTTAGCTGGTGAAGTTTGAGTATTGATTAAGGAACTTAGGTTTTTTCTTTTGCCATTGATTAATATCAGAGTTCTGCTTGGCCCTAGATTTCTGATTTCATATGGGTCTAATAAAGATGTAGCATCATTTACTGGTGTCTGAATCACATTAAAAGAAGGAACCCTGTATTGCAAGGTCTTGTCAAAAGTGTTTTGACCTGTGCTTAATAATTCCTTAGATTCTAATACGTCTACAGGCAAGGGAGTAGAAGTTTTAGAGCGAGGTGCGTTACGGCTTCCTACGACCACGACATCTTCTAGAGAAATATCACTTTCAGTCATAACGACATCAGAGGTTTGTTCCATTCCAGAAGAAACAGTAATGTTGTTGGTTATGGATAAATAACCGACATAACTTGTGATAATTTTGTAAGATCCAGGAGCCATACTTAGACTCCAATTGCCTTGGTTATCCGTAACGGTTCCAAATGAGCCTGGGTTGGCAATAACATTAGCTCCTATTATTGGATTACCAGATTTATCTCTGACAGTTCCCTTAACTAATGAACTTTGAGCTAGTAAACTACTGACTGCTAGAACCAATAGTACAATGGTTTTAAATAAGATTTTCATAATTTTAGTTTTGTTTAATGAATAATTATTATGTAAATATAATGTTATTTGATAAATTGAAAATATTAATATATGCTCGACAAAAAATCATTGGAAAAGTTCATAAGTGAAAACCAATTGTTTTTAAATTTTACAAACTCTCAGCGTACTTCCTAAAATTATTGAGTATCATCTGCCAGCCTTGCTTTTGAAGTTCAATAGAATTTTCAGATTCTGCTTCGAATCTTTCTATAACCATCGTCTCATGATCTTTTTCTGAGAATTCAACTTCAAGTTTCCTTCCGTCACCCAAGGTTGCTATTAGAATCTTATTCGTAATAATGTTGTCATATTTTCCACCAAAATCAAAACTGAAGCTTCCGTCTCTGGCGGCCATTTTATACGA
>JBDSHL010000236.1:0-11260 GCA_039918515.1 Saprospiraceae bacterium
AGACATTCATACTATGAAGTTGCAATAATAATTGAATTTAATTTGATGGTTACTTCTTTGATCGCCTTCATGACTTTTTTAGCTTGAGTTTCGGAAGCACGTTTTGTTCCAGAAACATATTGTCGTAGTAATCCTGGATTAATTTTTCCAGTAATGGCTAACTGACTAACATTAACTTCAGGGATCAAGTCAAAAACAGATTCAAAATCCACTTCAAATTTTAAACGATATCCTTGGCTTAAAGATTTTTGAAGTTTAAGGTCTTCTTCCATTGCAATTTTAATAATGGATTGAAGATTAGTTTTTACTTCCTCGTAATTTTTGCCAGCTGCTACACATCCGTCTATTTGTTCGATATAAGCAAAGTAGGCATCTTTGTTTCTTTCAATAATTGCTGTTAAAATTTTCATATTACTTTTTTATTCCTGCTTTTTTAATTATGCTCTATTCAGTACCTTTTGGAATTTCTTTAGATCCATGAAAGGGAATCACGATAATTCCCTCAATTTTAGGATGTTTATAAATTTTGTGGCTTCCTGTTTGGCGACTAAAGTGCCAACCAGCCTTTATAACCAGTTTTTCAATTTCAAGAGGCTTCACACTGCAAAGGTAGCATAAAAGCTACTATTTATTTACCTATCTAAAGAATTTTATGGTCATACGGTTTTGTTTATGATCCAATGCTTGTCAAAGGACAATCCATTAAAAGTACAAAAGTCCGTTGGAAAATCCGAAAGACTTTTAGAGATAAGCTTAGAGCAAGCAATTGCTTATTCTAGGTGTGCGAGCTTCTTTATTGCCGTAAATCTTTATTGTTCATTTTCGAATCGTATATTTTTCCATCTTTATCAAAACTCCAAACATTTGAAATTTCCTTTATTAATGGCAATTCTGATTCTTTTGATTTGACTTTCTGTTTGACAATTCTGCGATATTTTCTATTTGCTTCTTTCTTATTATCCTTTTCTGATTTCGCTGTTGTAATTGCACGAATTTTGGTTTTCTTTACTGACCTAGTCATATCTATTCAATTTTTCGTATTGTAATTTAAATTTCCAATTAAGATTCATTGTTTAATGTTGTTACCTAATCTATAATCTTTGGGCAGTTAAATTAATGCACAAAATTAGTAACAAAAAAAATAAAACTCATTTGTCTTCAATTAAAATTTTGTCTATCGGCACAGAGAATATTTTATTATCAATTGTCTGCCAAGATATTGATGTGGCAGTCACATTTGCAATGAAGTCAGGATATTCAAGTTTATATTTGAGGTAAATAGATTTCATCTTTTCCGTGTTGATGTTTTTGTTTAAATATGTAAAGTCTTTGTACCACTCGGGATTTACTTTTAAGGTGTCCGAATTGTAGTAATAAGAAACTGTTTTGCTGTTGTAATAAATTACAAGTTCATCGCAGTCGATGCCGAGAATATTTTCTTTCTTCGGATTTATTTCTGTTCGCAATATTTTTTGTCCCGGCTGTCCGCAATCAAACCAGTAAACAGTGTCGGTCTGATTTCTACTAGAATAAGTTTTGTTATTCTGTCTATTATAAAGTTGCCATAACATAAAACCTCCATCATACTTTTCAAAATAATTGCCTTCTTTGAAGAATGTTTCTGCTGTCTTGCCAAAAACTTTGTCAAGGTAGGCAGACTCTACTTTATCTGTCTTGATGATATAGGTATTTTTAAAAGTCAATTTACCTTCAAAATATTTGTTGTCAGTCGTTGCTGTCCACGATGAGCAAGCGATAAAGACTGTCAGTCCGAGAAAAATAGTTGTCAATTTGTTTGTCATAGTTGTCTGTTTAGGCATTGTAGTGGAATTACCGCTAACTCGAATATTCACGAATTTTGTATATAATCCCCTTCGCCGAAGCTAATATATCTTTAGTTTGATTATTCATAACGGTTCAAATTCATAAAATGCTAGAATGACAATACAAAACTAATCCTTATACTCATATATTCAGCAAGTCTAAATGGAGTTTTTGGGGATTTATGATGTTTATTTTTTACAAAGAGATGCCTTTCAATGGATTCTGCACAAAGATGCCTTAATAATATCTGAATAGTTCGGAGAATTTAACCGTTTTAAATCAAAAGTGTTTCGAACTTGACTTAATGAATGGTATTATTGGTTTATTGGATATCTTTTTATAACTGCTCCTTCATATGGCTTTTTGAACTCATTCAAATCCTTTTCCAGAAGGTATTCAAGGCGCTCGTAGCTTTCCACAAAGTATTAATTAGACTATGCGTGAATTGCAATTTCTTATAAGGCCTAAACCTTTCAACTTAAGTTCAAATACCTTATATCCGCTTTTTTTATCTTTAGGAATGTTGCGAAATCAGAATTGCTAAACGCATTAAGACTATCTTTCCAAAGACTGCTTTTTAAACTTTTTAAGAGCTTAGAGAATAGCTAAAGTCTTTACTTCTTGTATTAATTAATGCTTTGAATCACTCTAGACATCGTATAAAGTTATTCTTAGCTTAACCTATTAATTTAAGCAGCACATTAGTCCAAATGAAATTTGGAAATGCCATTCATTAGACCGTTAATATAATTCATTTTGTTCTTAAAATAATGAATAAAATATTGTAACTATTCAGTCGTCGAATGTTTTTGTCATGATATTTGCAGAAATCGCAAAAATTCATGCCAAAAACTAGCTCATTCACTATTAAAAAACGATGGATTAATCCATAGCTAAAAATATTATACTCCTCTGAAGTATTTTTTAATTCTTGGTTGAATAGTTACCATTCTTGGTTAAATTATTTACTTAATTTGAATTTAACTAATCTGATTTAGAACAGAATAAAATCCCTAAATCTATTGGGTGTTATTGTCACCAATAAGGTTAATTTTTGTTTGGTCCCTCTGGGGCGATTATAAATGATTGAACTATTTTTATAAATGTTGAGCCCCAGTCGTGGCAATACATCTAGTTTTTTAATTCTTCCCCAACTTTCAACCTTGGCCTTTTATTTGGCCTAAAGTTTTCTTTTGGAGACTATAGCTTCAATCTCATCTTTATAAATACTTCCAATTGGAATCGTTTTTATCTGACCCTTCACAGAAACTTCTATAGATGATCCTTGAATGGAATTTATCTTATCCAAGTTGACAATAAATGAGCGATGCGCGCGAATAAATAAATCTCTGGGAAGTTTCTCATCCAATGATTTCATAGTCTGGAGTGTAACAATGCGGGAAATAGGAGTGTGAATTATAATATAGTCTTTTAGTCCTTCAATAAAAATGATTTCATCAAAATTAATTTTAATCAACTTCTTATCTGCTTTAACAAATATGAAATCGTTGTTAACGGTATTCATGGATTTAGGAGGAGATGATAGACTGGTGTATTTATTTACAGCTTTGATGAATCGATCAAATGATATTGGTTTTAATAAATAATCCAACGCATTTAATTCAAATCCTTGCACTGCGAATTCGGGATATGCGGTAGTAAAAATTACAGCAGGTGGATTTTTAATGGATCTGAGAAAGTCGGTTCCTCTTAACATTGGCATTTCGATATCAAGAAACATGAGATCAATTTGTTCATTTAGAATTAAAGAATTGGCTTCCATAGCAGTATTGCATTTGGCCACTAATTCAAGTTCCGGAATTTGATTGATGTAGGATTCAAGTATTTCAAGAGCAAGAGGCTCGTCATCAATAATTATTGTTCTTATCATTTGCTAATTATTATATTTTTCAAAATGAGGTTAACTTGGTAATGATCCAATTGATCAATTATATCTAACTCATGAGAATTAGGATAAATTAATTCCAATCTTTTTCTGACATTGTTTAGGCCGATCCCACCTACTGACTTTGGTTTATTCATTCCAGGAATGTGAATATGCTTTGAATTTACAATTGAAAAATGTATTTCGTCTTCAATTCTAAATTGTATATGAATGTAAGAATCCGTTGTACTATATTTTAATCCATGTTTGAAACTATTCTCAATGAAAGGAATAAAAAGTAAAGGTGCTACATTTATATTAGTAGGATCTCCTACAATTTCTATCTGAATATCAGCTTGCTGACTAAGTCGGATTTTTTCAAGTGCAATGTAGTTGTTGATATAGTGAATTTCTTTACTGAGGGGAACGACGGTTTCATTGCATTCGTATAACATGTATCTAAGCATATCTGACAACTTCAATACAAGTTCAGGAGCATAATCTGATTTTTTAAGCGTTAATGCGTAAAGATTGTTAAGTGTATTAAAGAGAAAATGCGGGTTGATCTGGTTCTTTAAGAATAACAATTCAGACTCGATATTCTTCGTTAGAAGGCTGCGTTTTTCATTTTGAACTTTCAACCAATCTAAGGGAAGTCGTACCAAAGTGCTTAAGCTTGCTACAACAACTAAACTGATAAAATGAAATCTTTGATCCAACATCCAGCTTTCATAAGTTCCAGGTTCGAGATTGCATAAATATTGATTCAGTAATTGCTTGATTGGGGTTGCAATCAGACAGGTTCCAATGAGTGAAGTTATGTATATTGTAATTGAACCATTCTGTAGAAATTTCGGAAACAAAATATACATATTGAGATTCGCAAGAAGTGCATAGAGCATCGTATTCAAGAGGGACCAACTTATAATATGCACCAGTGTCCAAGACTTAGGACCTAAATAGATCAAGATGAAAGATAGTATCATCCAAATCATGATTTGTGCAGCAGTGGAGTTGTTGTTTTGAATTTTGTACATAAACTATAATCAAAGTTCAAGATTGTTCAAAAGTAAGCATTCTCTTAAAATATCAAACTTTATCTAGATGAAGAGGATTCAACGATCGACTAAATAGGTAAAAAGTGAAGAAACATATATTTATACTGCTTTGAAATGATATTTAGTCCAATTTTCTCCGCCTTTGGCGGAGAAAATTGTAAATAAAGTTAAATTACCGGTATAATACTCTGTAATATTTTTAAATTATTGGCATAATTTAAAAATCACATTGGTATTATTCGTAACTATTCAGCCATCTAATACAAAAAACTCTATAGCAGCAATATATATTTTGAGGCTGGATGAAATCCATTGTTTGAATAGTAAAAGGGATCGTTTTTGGCATACATTTTTGCAATTTTTGCAAAAAGCATGACAAAAACCACTACCAATGGAATAGGTACAATTTATTAATTCTACGAAACAAAAATGCGTGAGAGATAGAAGCGGCACGAAGTACAGCGGATAGCTCGGTCCCTTCAGCTTTACAAATTGAGCTCTTATAAAAGTTTTAAGCTGAAGGGACACGCCCAAATTAAAAAGACGAAACCTTTATAACAATCTGAACCAATTGGCTTCAGTTGGGGTTTTATACAGATTATTTTGGTGATATGAATGAAGTCCAACAATTAATTAATCCTGATTTGATCAAGAATTACTCAGATCTCCTTACTGGAATTGGAGAAGATATCAGTCGTGAAGGACTTGAAAAGACTCCCATGCGTGCTTCAAAGGCTTTGGAATTTATGACACAAGGTTATCAGCAAGATCCGGTGAAGATTCTTGAATCAGCCTTATTTAAGGAATCTTATAGTGAAATGGTAATTGTGAGGGACATTGAGTTATACAGCTTATGTGAGCATCATATGTTACCTTTTTTTGGGAAAGCCCATATTGCATATATCCCCAACGGATATATTGTTGGACTGAGCAAGATTCCCCGATTGGTAGATGTCTTCGCAAGGAGGTTACAGGTTCAGGAAAGGCTTACTTCTGATATCCTTGAATGTCTTGACTCCACCCTAAAGCCACACGGTGCGGCTATTGTTATTGAAGCCCGACATATGTGCATGATGATGAGAGGCGTACAAAAACAAAATAGTATGACCATAACTTCAGCTTTTACAGGAGTTTTTAAGACCTTTGAGACCCGAAACGAGTTTCTTAAACTGTTAAGCAAAAGAGAAAGTTAATGTCATCCACAGCCTATATATTTCCTGGACAAGCCAGTCAATTCGTTGGCATGGGGAAGGATTTATATGAGAATGATGTTCAGGCGAGGACTATGTTTGAAGATGCTAATGATATCCTTGGATTTAGAATTTCAGATATCATGTTTGGAGGAACTGAAGAGCAATTAAAGCAAACCAATATAACTCAGCCTTCTGTATTTCTTCATTCAATTATCAGTGCAAGAGTTGCAAGTAAGCCTCTAGAAGCATTTGGGGTTGCGGGTCATTCATTAGGAGAATTCTCAGCCTTGGTTGTGGCTGGAGTCTTAAGTTTTGAAGATGGTCTGAAATTGGTACAAGAGAGATCATCTGCCATGCAAGAAGCATGTGAAATGAATCCAGGTTCTATGGCAGCGGTTGTAGGTCTTAGTGATGAGCAAATTGAAGAAATATGCTATAGTATAAAAGGAGAAGTATGTGTTCCTGCCAATTATAATTGTCCAGGGCAACTTGTTATATCTGGAAGTTTAGAAGGCTTGAAAATAGCCGAAGAACTTTTAATTGCTGCGGGTGCCAAAAGAGTAATTTTACTACAAGTTGGAGGTGCTTTTCATTCACCATTAATGGAATCGGCAAGGATAAGATTAGAACAAGCTATTCAGAATACTTTATTTAGTTTGCCACTTTTTCCAGTTTACCAGAATGTGGATGCAAAGGCTCATATTCATCCAGAAGAGATTAAATTAAATCTTATTTCACAATTGACGGCTCCAGTTAAATGGACTCAGATTATGTTGAATATGATCTCAGGTGGAGCCACAGATTTTATTGAAGTTGGCGGTAATGGAACTGTTCTATCTGGATTCCTCAAAAGAATTGACCGCACTATTCCTATTTTAAGTATTTAATTATTCAGAAGTATATATTAAAAAAATGATCAGCAAAGGTAAACTTCTAATTTCGGTACCCTTCATGATGGATCCCAATTTTAAGAGATCGGTTATCTTAATAACGGATCACGATCTCGAAGAAGGCTCTGTTGGATTTGTTTTAAATCAAAAAAGTGAATACAAATTAGAAGAATTGTTAGAAGATATTGGTGATTTCAGTGCAGACGTTTATATCGGTGGCCCGGTGGCTAACAATGTGATGCATTTTCTGCATAATGTTGGAGAATTGATTGAAGAATCTATTCCTATTGCTAGGGGAGTTTATTGGGGGGGAAATTTTGTCGCCATGAAATTTCTATTAGCACAAGGTGTAATAAAAAAAGAAAATATAAGATTTTTCTTAGGTTATAGTGGTTGGTCCAAAGGACAACTACAGGAAGAGATGGATGAGCAATCTTGGATACTAGAAGACGTAGATGCCAATTACTTATTTAATCATGATGTTGAATCATTGTGGAAATCGGTAATGCGTTCTAAAGGAGAAACCTATAGTGCCTTAAGTGAAATGGATGGCGACTACATTTTTAATTGATAAATAAATAATTCCAGAGTTTTGATTCGAGTACAAAATCTAAGCCTTAATTATGGCGACAGGAGTCTTTTTGACGAAATCACTTTTACGGTAACACAAGGTGAAAAGCTTGCCATAACTGGAAGAAATGGATCCGGTAAATCCACTTTATTCAAAATACTTACAGGGCAAATTAAAGCAGATAAAGGAGTCATCGAAAAGCCTAAAGAAATAACGGTTGGAACGCTAAGTCAGGAATTGCCTGCAGACAAAGGACTTTCTATCAAAGAAGAATTAATGACTTCACTTGAAATGCTCCAAAGTCTAAGAGAAGAATTACATGAATTGGAAGTAATGCTTTCAGATATTCATCTTCCAGAGAAAAAGATGATGGTTGCAGTGGAAAGGATGAATGAAGTGCATCATCGATTAGAATATTTAAATGCAGATAAAATCGAAGGTGAAGTAGAAAAAATTCTTCTAGGACTTGGTTTTAAAATGGATGATTTCGATCGCAAGACTTATGAATTTAGTGGTGGATGGAGAATGCGTATAGAACTCGCAAAGCTACTTTTAAGGAAACCGGATATATTGCTTCTTGATGAACCTAACAATCACCTTGATATTATTTCAATCCAATGGTTGGAAAAATATTTAATTAATTATGAAGGAACGGTCATAATTATTTCACATGATTTAATGTTTGTTGATAAAATTGCAAAGAGAATTATTGAAGTTGATCGCGGAAGAGTGTATGATTTCAAAGGTACTTATTCAGATTTTGTTACCTATCGCAAAGAGCGTAAAGAAGTGGAACAAAGTGAATTTAATTCTCAGCAAAAATTAATTCAACATAAAGAAATGTTGATCGATAAATTTCGAGCTAAAGCCAACAAAGCAAGTTTTGCCAAATCCTTACAATCCGAACTCGCAAGAATGGACATCATGGATGAGCCAGAAGGTGAACAAGGTGTCATGAGGCTAAGATTTAATTCATGTAGACCAAGTGGAAGGATAGTATTGGAGACTAAGCATTTGAATAAAACTTATGATGAATTAACCGTATTGGAAGATGTACACTTAGTCATTGAAAGAGGACAAAAATTAAGTTTTATTGGTCAGAATGGTCAAGGCAAATCAACCATGGTAAAGTTGATTAGTAAAAATATTCAGCCAACACATGGAGATATTAAATTAGGCCATCATGTCAAAATTGGATACTATGCACAAGAGCATAGCGAATTACTTACACTTTCCGACACTGTTCTAGAAGCAGTAGAACATGCCTCTACACCTGAGGCAAGACCGAACATTAGAAAAGTATTGGGAGGTTTAGGATTTAAAGGAGATGATATTGATAAGAGAATTTCTGTATTGAGTGGAGGTGAAAAATCTAGAGTTCGACTTGCAATGTTGCTCGTACAAGAACATAATGTATTGATTCTAGATGAGCCTACCCATCACCTTGATATTCCATCTAAGGAAGTATTAAAAGATGCCATTGCTAATTATGAAGGAACAATCATTATTGTTTCACATGATAGGGAATTCCTTCGTGGAATTGCAGAAAAGACTTTTTGTTTTGCCAATAAAGAAATAAAAGAGTATCTAGGAGACATTGATTATTTCTTAGATAAGACGAATGTGGAGTCTTTGGCCGAATCTTTTAAAGGAGAATCTAAATCAAAAGTTGAGGAGAAGCCAAAACCACAAATGAACAATGATGAAATCAAAAAAAATAAGCGAAAAGTTGATCATTTAGAACAAGAAATTACAAAACTAGAACAAAAGAAAATTGATTTCGAAAAGAAGATGGCAGAATCAGGATTTTATTCGAGCAAGGATAGTGAAAAAGTTCTGAACGCCTATACTGATATTAATAAGAAATTGTCGGTACTGAATGAAGAGTGGGAAATATTGTTAATAGATTAATAAATTGTACATCGAAATTTATTTCGATGACTTAATATTGTACATCGAAATTTATTTCGATGACTTTATCGACCAAATAAATTTGGTCATACATCAAGACATTGATCAATTAGAAGCCAATAGAAATAAATAGTTGCAGATCTTGTTGAAAAAAAGCCCTGTTATGCGAAAATAAGTTTACCTTTTGATTTTGGAATTTCACGACCCATTATTTTAGCAGTTTCGATCCATTCATCAATTATTTTTTTTGTATTTTATAATGCTTCCCTATAATCATTTCCATCTGCTTTGCAACCTAAAAGCTCCTGAACTTCAGCAATATAATATTGATCTAATTCGTTCCAGTAAATGATTATTTCATACTTATACTTCATCATTTAGAAATTTATTTAGTTTGTATTTAATAATAATATCTCTTACTTGTCTTATTTGATAAGCTTTTGCCATCCCGCTAATTTCTTGTAAATTAATTATTTCTTCTACTTTGTCTTGGAAGTAAATATGATGACTTCCTTTGATTCTCTCATTAAAACCTATTTTTACTAGCAAATTACACAATTCTGAAAAGCTAACAATGTTGTCTGATTTACCAGTTAATATTAAATCGATTAATTTCTCATCTCGGCTTATTATTTTAAAAATACAAATTTACAATAGTTTTAAAATTTTAGGATGAGACATAGTGTTTTGGAGCTTGGCAAATAAGAGAATTTCGAAGAAATACACGGTCTGCCAGCAATGATTCCGTAGGCTGCCGGACACAATCCCAATAGGTATCATTTAAGCACTGAAGCAGCATTTTTACCAAATGATTAGTTGCTGAATTTTTTAAATTCAATATTCTGTCAAGTTCTACTGTTCCCTTTCTGTAATCTGAATAGTAGAATCATTGATGTAATATCCGTCTCTTGCTATCGCAGCTAGAATTTCGTCATAAGGACTTGCACCAATTCTTCCAATTTCTCCTGGATTATTATCAATAGTTTTTAAATAGGTCCAAGTTCCTTGGCATTCAGTTGCAGGTAAATTGTTACCTGTATTGTCAGGAGTCAAGCCAGTTCTTGTTTGGCGAGATGAACAATTAAAAATGTGTAATGTCATAATTTTAAATTAAGATTTAAATGTTTGATTGAGGAAGTGAGAGTTGCGTAAGGTAGCGATTTTGTGGTACTTCACTTTTCTCACTTTTTTAAATTCTTATTAATTTCTTTATAATAAATAAAAAGCAGTCGTTTATTACTTTCAATGTTGAAGTTTACAAGTAATTCAATTTCATTAACGAAACCCACAGAGTTTTCTCTGATTGATTCTATTGTTTCAACTATAGTATTTTTTGAATCTTGGACTGTTGATTCTGTCGTTTTAATTATGAATTCTGAGTTTATTTGTGACCCATTAAAAAACCTACTTGCCTGAGATTGTGCTTTTGTTTGAGCTACCCTTATCATTATTGACTCACTGGTATAATTTGCTTTTTCGAGTGATACAACAGATATTAGGTAAGTTCTATCATAATCTTCGATTATTTTAACTCCTTCGAAGGGTGTATTGGTGTACATTCTTTTCAGAAAATTGCTTAATGTAACCTTGTCTTCATTAAAATCTTGTCCATAAGTGGTAATTGACAATGCAAGTGATATAATAAATAATACATACTTCATGATTTTGTCTTTTTTATTGATTTAGTATTCAACATTGAATTCAGTTACTAATCTTGAGCATCATATAAATTTCTATGGTCTTTTGTTATTCTTTCAGAATTCCTAGCCAAGCATTCCAGTCTTTCTTTTTACCTAATTCAATTTTCGCAGATCGATGAATAACCATGTTTCTATCACCACATAATGAATCTTGAACAGTTTCTCTTGTTTTCCTCTTATTCATTATGAGTACCAAGCGATATTAATTTATATTCTTTAATTTCATTT
>JBDSHL010000237.1:0-3653 GCA_039918515.1 Saprospiraceae bacterium
TTACATCCACCTTTGGTAGTAATACTTAAATAATACCATCCAGTGTCTTTAACGAATGGTTGTTTGAGATTAGAATTATAACCGTTGGGACCTTTCCAATTAATTGTTCCACTGGTATCTGTTTTCAGCAATAGTTGAACGCTGGAATTCCTACAATTTATTGAGCCAACGTTTATTTGAGTAGGTACTTGTGTTTGAAAACTTAGTACTTTGAATGAATCGGAAGTTGAACAGCCCAAAGAATCTTTTACCGTAATGTAATACCATCCCGTATCTTTTGCAAATATCTTTGGAATAGTAGCAATAACTATATTATTATATTTCCAAATAAAACTTGGTTTAGGACTTACAGAACTAGCAATTAATTGTATTGAATCTTCTCCACATTGAATAGTATCCCCTTTTAATTCGAGAAATACTTCTGTTCTATTATCTTTTACTGTAACTTTCTTAGTCGTTTTACATCCGTAGTCATCTGTAACTGTAAGTACATAATCACCAGGATCCTTAAGGTTGAAATTAGTGGCTTTGGTTGATCCATATCCATTAGGTCCAGACCAATCATAGGTTACCATAGTATTTTTTGATTTAGCATCGATACTTCCTGTGGGATTCGTGCAATTAATATCTGTATTACTTGCAGTAACATCTGGAGGTGTTACATTACCAGTAACTTTAACACTTACTTCTTTATCACAACCAAACTCACCAATTACCTTTAGTTTATAGGTTCCTGGTGTGCTTACTTTGATGGTGTTTGATTTATCGTTTCCCTCAATTTTTCCATCAACTGTAGTCCATAAATATGTAATATTAGGTCCCGAACTGGATACACTTCCATCTAAAATCATTGGAGCGTTATAACAACTTATTTCGTCCGGCTTTGCAATGTCGGCAATAAGATCATAGACTGTTACGATTACGTCATCTTTGACTTCGCAGCACTCTCTAAATTCGATATCATCAATGGAGAACATACTGAAGAAGCCAGTTCCACCGTAGTTAGCAAAACAAATATTTGCTGAAACTGCTGCACCACTATTCCACATATAGTCAGCATCCGACTCTGTACACAAGCCACTGTCAACGTCTAATGTTCCAATAAGTGTTCCATTAATCTTACATCCAACCGCAGGAGGTGATCCAAATATATAGGGAATTCCAAAGCATTTGAATTTAACTTTATAAACTGTATTCGGACTTACTGCTATTGTTTGACACAAAAAGTTAACTGATGATCCTACTGGAGTTACAGCCATAGTAAATAATCCAATGGGAGGATTACAACCAAACTGAGCCGCAATTTGGGGAACACTTAATACCATATATCCGCCTGTCGATCCTGCGAAACTATTTAGATTTGTATATGGAGTATAAGATGAAGTTGAAGGGGCAATTGAACCATTTTCAAAACCTCCATTAAGAAATAAATTTGCAGAAACTCCTCTAGCAATCAGAGTATACTTTGTTGTAATGATTGGATTGGCAATTGGATTGGCAATATTTGGATTGCTTAATCCATCAATGGGATCCCAGATAATGGTATTATATCCACCAGTCGCCATACCATTAATTTGTTTTCCAATTCCGATACAAATGGTAATATCTGGTCCTGCATTTACTGTAATATTGCATCCATTTGGAGCAATAGAAGATTCTATTGGATTCTTAAATAAATAAGACTTAGGAAGTGATTGCTGGGCTATTAAATTTAGTGAATTTAGGAAAATCGCTAGAATTGACCAAAAAACAAATAATAATTTCTTAGACATATTCTGTAAATTATTTGTAATGAGAACTTTATATATATAAGTCTTCATAATACTTATATTGAATTAAACTCAAAGGCTAAAGTTATCTATAAAAATCAACCTAACGAACGATTAAGCATAATTTTGTGTGAAATAAGCCTTAAACTAAGAATATATTAGGCTGAACAAGTTTCTTGCTCGCAATTTGAAATTACATTTGAGCCATAGAATGAAATTCTCATTACCATCATTTAGAAGGATTACCAATTCAGGAAATTTTATTCCGGAAATTGATGGTTTGCGCTTTTTAGCAATTGCCTTAGTGGTATTGTATCACCTAGATGGTTTCCTATTTAAGGAATTGACAAGTGATTATAAAGATAATTTAGAAAATTATAACTTGTTACATGAGATTATGTTACATGGATATTTCGGAGTTGAAATATTTTTCTGCATCAGTGCATTTGTTGTTTCATATCCATTTGCTAAATATTATTTGGCAGATGGTTCTCTTATTCAACTCAAGGATTATTTTTATAGAAGAATTACAAGAATTGAGCCTCCTTATATTATTAGTTTGTTACTGATTTTAGCGGTGCATTTATTCTTATTAAATGGCGAAAAGATGGCTGACTATATTCCAAGTTTTTACTATTCACTTTTCTATGTGCATGGGTTTTTTTATCATCGAGATTTTCAACCTTTTGTCAATAATGTGACTTGGAGCCTAGAGATTGAGATTCAATTTTATATTCTCGCACCACTGCTATTTTATTTTTTCTTTAGATTGAAAAAACATGGCCTATTGATTTTGTTGATATCTACCTTATTGGTCTCTATGGTAAGCAAATTTCCAAAACCTGATTTAATCTCCCTTTATGAATATTTTCATTTTTTTTTGTTGGGAATGGCCATTGCATATATGAAAGCAAAAAATATTAAATGGTCAATTTTGGAGCAATTGAACATTCGCTATTCTCAGGAATTTATCAGTGGAATGTCATTTATACTTATGTTGGTTATGGATATTACATTTATGGGACCACTCCATACCTGGTTTAAATTAATTGTAAGTAGTTTTCAAATGTTTTTCATGTTTGTAGTTTTTTACAATCTCTTAATCAGTGCAGAGAAAAAAGTTTGGATCAATAGAAATTTTTTTACAGCAATAGGTGGAATGTGTTATTCAATTTATTTATTTCATAATCAGTTGATCGTATTGTTTGGGCAATTATTACTTAAAGGTGAAAGGTCATCCTATTTTATTTGGGATTATTTTAAATTAAGCATTCTTTTAACTGCCATTATTTTATTTATCAGTTCTGTTTTCTTCATTCTCATTGAACGACCATGCATGGATAAGAACTGGCCTAAGCGACTCCTTGCATTTATTTATAGAATTCCATTTAGAGTTAAAAAGTATTTAGTTAATTATCAAAATTCTTGATGATTTGCTTTAATTTTACAAAACAAATGAATTAAAAATGAAAGAAGCATATATTGTAGCTTATACTAGAAGTGCATTCGCCAAAGCAAAAAAAGGTGGATTTAGATTTACTAGATCGGATGATCTCGCCGTCATGGTATTGCAATCCTTATTAGCAAAAGTTCCCTCTTTAGATCCTAACCATATTGATGATCTAATTGTAGGATGCGCTAATCCAGAAGGAGAGCAGGGTTTGCAAGTTGGTAGGCAGATTGCGTTGCGGGCATTTGGTGAAAAGGTTCCTGGTATGACCATCAATCGTTATTGTGCTTCGGGGATAGAAAGTATTGCAATTGCAACAACCAAAATCAGAGCAGGACAAGGTGAAATTTATGTCGCAGGAGGAATTGAAAGCATGAGTATGATTCCAATAGTCGGATATAAGTTGGCCATTAATTATGATGTGTCCATGAATC
>JBDSHL010000238.1:0-3312 GCA_039918515.1 Saprospiraceae bacterium
TTGATATCGCTTTTTGGGGCAATTCAATTATTAAAGAAAAAACACTGGAAATCCCTCATCCTAGAGTCCACTTACGTAATTTTGCCTTGGTTCCTCTAATGGAACTAAATAGCCAATTAATTCACCCCATATTTAAGAAGACGATTGAAGAATTATATGATGAATGTAGTGATGATTCAGAATTAGTAATGTTACAAAATGAATAAAGTCCCTTATCAATATATCTGCATCGAAGGTAATATAGGCGCTGGAAAAACAACATTGAGCCAGATGCTTGCTTCAGAATTTAAATGTAATTTAATTTTGGAACAGTTCGCCGAAAATCCCTTTTTGGAATTCTTTTATAAAGACCCCGTAAGATATGGATTAACTGTAGAGCTTTCGTTCTTAACTGAAAGGCATAAACAGTTACAATCTTCACTATTGAAAAAAGACTTGTTTAACGATTTTAGCCTTGCTGATTATTCAATGATTAAGAGTCTGTTATTTGCAAGAAAAAATCTAACCGACGAAGAATTCAAATTATTCCAGAACATCTTCAATCTACTTGCAACCCATATACCTAAACCCGACTTAATTCTATACATGCATAGACCTGTGGAAAGGGTTAAAAAACATATCATTGAAAGAGCTAGGTCTTACGAATTAGATATTCAAAATGACTACTTAGAATCCATTCAAAATGCTTATTTCGATTTTTTTAAAACACAAACTTTACTTCCTGTTGTAGTTCTTGATGGTGAAAATATGGACTTTATCAACAATCGTAGACATTTTGAAGAAATAAAAAATATTTTATACCAAGAATTTAAACCAGGATTACATCACTTAAGAATAATTTTTTAATTAATAATTACAATATCATGTCACAATTTTTTAAATTTATTTTTGCATCATGCTTAGGAACAACTTTAGCATTCTTACTTTTGATTTTTATATTCATTTGGATAGGCAGTAGTAAAGTTGCGAAGGAATTGAGCAGTCCAATTGTTTCAGTAGCTGAGAATTCTGTGCTAAAAATTTCAATTCCAGATCAATTGCCGGAGCAAACCAATAATGTTGAAATGAATGGCTTCAATTTTAAAGATGAAAAAGTTATTGGAGTTCATGATTATGCAAAATGTATCCGAAATGCAGCAACTGATCCTCATATTAAGGGTATCTACATCTCAGGTTCACCTTATAGTCATGGATATGCTACACTTAAAATAATCAGAGACGCTTTACTGGAATTCAAAAACAATAATAAATTCATTATCGCTTATAACAATTTTTATGATCATAAAAATTATTTCATTTCTTCTGTAGCAGATGAAGTAATTATACATCCTCTCGGATTCATCGAATTAAAAGGTTTCGGCGCTTCAATTCCCTTTTTTAAAGAGCTTATGGAGAAAATAGGCTTGAGTTTCAATATCTATTATGCTGGAGAATTCAAATCTGCGACGGAACCATTTCGCTTATCTAAAATGAGTGATCAGAACAGACTTCAACTTAGAGAATATCTTAATTCTCAAATGCAGGTTTACGTTGATCAAGTTGCTTTAAGTAGAAACATTAGCCCTTCTGAATTAAGAAATGATTTTGATCAATTCCTTTCTTATACTTCACAAAAAGCCATTGACCATAAATTGATGGACAAACAAGGATATGAACAAGATGCACTTAATGACATTAGACACAAGCTTAATCTGGAAGTAGATAAAAAAATTAATTTCATCAGCATGAATGATTATTTCCAATCCAAAGGAAATGAGGTTGACTATAGCGCTAAAAATAAAATAGCAATCCTTTTTGCCGAAGGTGATATAACCGACAAACCTGGCAAAGAAGGTGAAATTGGAAAGAAATATTTAAAAATCATAAGCGAAATCAGAACCGATGACAAAATCAAAGCTTTGGTATTAAGAGTTAATTCACCAGGAGGATCAGCTATCATGTCTGACGAAATTCTTCATGAACTTGATCTTACACGTACAGCTGGTAAACCCATTGTAGTAAGCATGGGAGATTATGCAGCATCAGGTGGTTATTACATCTCTTGTCATGCAGATAGCATTTTTGCAAGTCCACATACCTTAACTGGATCAATTGGAGTATTTGCAATGATTCCTAATATCAAAACAATGACAGATGAAAAAATAGGTATTGATTTTGATACGGTAGGTACAGGGCCTATGGCGAATAAATTTAATTTAACTGCTACATGGGGTGAACAAGAAGCCCAAATCATGAATGAAAATATCAATAACACCTATAATACATTTCTTAAAGTAGTTTCAGAAGGTCGAAAATTTGATTTAGAGAAAACCAAAGAAATCGCAAAAGGCAGAATTTGGACTGGACCAAAAGCAAAAGAATTAGGACTTGTAACTAGACTTGGCGAATTGGAAGACGCCATTAAATGTGCAGCATCATTAGCATCATTAGACAAATACAGAACTGTGGAATATCCAACTCAAAAAGATGCGCTTCAGAAATTACTCAATAAGTTTCAAAATAAGGATGAAGAAATGAGTATTCAGGCAACTACAATGATTCTGAAAGAACAACTCGGACAATTCTATCCTTACTATAAAGAATGGAATGAAATTCAGAAATTAAAAGGAGTGCAAATGAGACTTCCAATAAAAATAATTTATTAATATTAATTAATTTTGAATAACGCTGTTCTCAGAACTTGGCAAATCAGTGATGTTGATTCATTAGTTAAGTATGCGAACAACGCACATATTTCGAATATGTTAATGGATAGATTCCCGCATCCTATGACCGAAGTAAATGCGATCGAATTCATTGAGAATGCTAATAAATTGAATCCAGCTCTCATTCTAGCAATAAGTATTGACGGAATTGCATCGGGAGGCATTGGCATTCACCCACAAGAAGATATTTTCCATAAGAATGCAGAATTAGGTTACTGGATTGCTGAAGATCATTGGGGAAAGGGCTTAATGACTAAACTTGTTAAGGAAATGTGTGATTATGTGTTCTTAAATTTTCCTACAGAAAGAATTTTTGCTAGACCATTTGGTTCTAATATTGCCTCACAAAGAGTATTAGAAAAAAATGGATTTGTTTTTGAAGCGAAATTGAAGCAAACAATATTTAAAAACAATCAATATGAAGATGAAATGATTTATTCAATTCGCAGACCTTCTCTTAAAAATCCATCTTCAACCTAAGATTAATTCTTCTAGAACTAAGGTAAGTAGGTATAGCAAATTCATAATTATAAACGGACTTTATCCAACGAACAGAAGCCTCATTTTTAATAGCAAGTAGATTAAAAATTTCTAAACTAACCCATGA
>JBDSHL010000239.1:0-2958 GCA_039918515.1 Saprospiraceae bacterium
TGTTGATTGGTGGATTTTTCTTATTCTCCAATACGGATTTTTACCGAAAGAATATAGAGAATTCCGTGTCAGCGTTGTATGCTTCGTCAGGTGTTGCCATTCTGAATCTGCTTGGATTCAATGCAAATTCTAAGGATTATAGAATATCGAGTAAAGAATTCACTATGGATATAGCCAGAGGATGTGATGCTTTAGCACCAATGGTTTTGCTTATAGTAGCTATATCGGTTTTTCCTTTCGGATCTATTAGTTCTAAATTGAAAGGTATTGGGATTGGAGTTGGATTCCTCTTTATCCTGAATTTAATAAGACTTATTAGTTTGTTCTTTATTGGAATATATGCCAAGAAGTACTTTGAATTTTTTCATGTTGAGTTTTGGCAGGCACTATTTATAATTATTTCACTAATTTTCTTTATTTTTTGGATTAAAAATTATGCTGAAAAGTATTAATTTAAGAACGGTCATTCGATTTATTTTAGTTTTTCTCATGAGTTATATTACTTTAAGTATAATTATAAAAAGTAAATATATTCATAAAGAACTTCTTACGAGATTTAATCATACTATGGGGAACATTTATTCAGACTTATACAATGATCTTAGATTTTATTTTACTTCGAAAAACGAACCTCTAAAGATTGTTGTTGAAGGATTAGGATTTGACTTAACAAAACCTGAATCTGGAAATAATCAAAATTCAAATTTTACAGTAGTTAATTTAAAAAAGTTCAAAGATGATCTTCAAATATCTTACCAATTAAATAAGCCAACTCCTGTAATCCCATCTCTAACCATTGATTTTTCAATTTGGAATTTCATTTTGCTTCCGATGTCATTTATGTTATCATTATGGATAGCTTGTTTGATACTCTGGAGTGTTCCAATAAAGTTCTTTTTCTATTCAAGCATTGTATTAATTTTATTTACTATGTTCAGAATACATATTTGCATCGAGTATATGAGGTTGCATATATATGACTTAGAAAACATTCATAAGAATTCTTTGGCAACAATAATATTGGATATGCTTTTCAAAATGCGTTCAATTGAATTTATTTATGTCTCTACCTTCATTATTTTTTTAGGCTTTGCATTTAAAGGAATAGAACAAAGTACATCTGTAAAGGCTTAATGTTAGATTTTTAACCAATAGGCTCATTGCGGCATCAGTATCAAAATTACTTTTTTTTAATAATATAATCCTAAATGCATAAAAACTTGATAATCAGAGTAAATAAAAATATATATATGTAAATGTCATATAATCAATTAATTATATTAGTATTTTCAAAATATTTTTAGTTTTCCAATGTGTAGATTATTTCAATTAAAAGCTTAATATTTAATGTATTTAATTTAATATCAGTAGATTACATATATATCTATATTCGCATATATTTTTGCGATTATATATTCAAAAAACTAAGGGTAAACCCTGAATTTTCAAAAAAAAAGTAAAAATGTTTGCATTTTACGAAAGCATTGCCTTATCTTTGTCAGGTATTCTTCCCTTTGACTTTAGGTCGTGTCAGACTTAGAGCCCTCAATCACATTGCCTGAGATGCGCATTGTGAGTTTCAGGTTTTTTTAGAATTTTTTACTTAAGAAAACTATAAAATCTAAAATTATGAGGCTTTTTCAATTAACAACAAGATTCTTAATGGCGGCAACGGCAGGCCTGGTAATCTTTACCTCCTGTGTTAAGAATGAAATAACCAACGATTCCTTTACTAAGGTTGCGGAATTAAAGAACCTAGACAGCAAGTTAGCTGTATCTTGGATCCAACTTTCTTTTGAACTGACCAGAAAGACCCCTGGTTTTAGCTCTCCTGTAGCAGCTAGAACTTATGCCTATCTTGGTTTAGGTATGTTTGAAGCATTGGTTCCAGGAATGCCTGCATATGGTACTATGCAAAATAAATTTCAAGGTTTCAATAAAGGAACTATGAAAAATCCTAATTCTTACGGAGAAATCTCTTGGGCAGCCTCACTTAATGAAACTATGTATCAACTTTGTAAACAATTCTACGCTAATAGTACTCCAGAAGCTCTTACTGAAGTAGACAAATTATATACTAAGACATTGAATGAATTATCAATTACAATCAATCAAGAGATCCTAGATAATTCTAAAAAATACGGCTCAGATCAAGCAGAAGCAATTATAAAATATGCTGATTCAGATAATCAATCTGGTGCTTTCCTCAATAATTATCCCGTGAATTATAAGGGGCCTCAAGGTGAAGGATTATGGTCACCTTCCGTACATTCAAATAAACGTCCTCTACAACCATATTGGGGAGATGTAAGAACATTTGCAAAACATGGTATAGATGAAATGAAGATGATTGCTCCTCCAGAGTTTAGTGAAGATAAAACTTCAGTTTTTTATTCTTATGCTTTGGAAGTTAGAAACCGAACAGATAATCTTAATCGCTTTGATGAGGATTTAGTGAATTATTGGAATGAAGATATAGAAGCAAATATTACTCCAGCTGGTCACATGCTTTCTATTCTTTGTCAGAATTTATTGTCAGAAAATAAAGATCTTGGTTTTGCAGTTTTCGCTTTTATGAAATTGTCAACAGCCATGCATGATGCTACAATCGCTGCTTGGAAGACCAAGTATACTTATTATACAATGAGGCCAGAAACTTATATACGTGAATTTATTGATGCCGAATTTTTATCCTTAAGTAATGCAACTGCTACACCAGAATATTCATCTGGTCAGGCTGCAGTAGCATCAGCAGCAGCTGAAATTTTAGGAAACCTTTTCGGCTATAATTATGGTTTTACTGATGTAACTTACGAGTACAGAAAAGATATAAATGGTTCACCTAGAGCATATACCTCTTTTCAGGATATGGCGGAAGAAGTTTTAAATTCTAATTTGTTAGGTGGAATCCATTATAGATTCAGCCTAGAAGCTGGACAGAAACAGGGCATCGAAATA
>JBDSHL010000240.1:0-11741 GCA_039918515.1 Saprospiraceae bacterium
ATTCGATGACTGAATAGTTACTAATATTTTTAATCTACTTTTGACTCATGGATAATTTTTCGATTAGCATAATTCAAATTCCAACAGTTTGGGAAAATCCAATACAAAATCAACATAATATTGAGCAGATTGTATTTCAAAAAGATTTTCCAATTTCTGACTTAATTGTACTTCCCGAAATGTGGTCAACTGGTTTTAGTATGAACACCGATCTATTGGCTGAATCAATGACAGGGTCTTCAATTCAGTGGATGCTTAATATGGCATCTCAAAAAAATAGTGCACTCACCGGTTCCTTAATTATACGAGAAAAAGATCAATGTTATAATCGATTAATTTTTGCAAAACCAGATGGAACGATTGATTACTATGACAAACGTCATTGTTTTGGCTTAGCTCATGAAGATAAATATTTCACACCCGGAAATGAAAAGAAAATATTTGATTGGAGAACTTGGAAAATTTGCCCAATGATCTGTTATGATTTAAGATTCCCAGCCTGGTCTCGTAATTCCGAAGATTACGATCTTTTACTTTATGTTGCTCAATTTCCTGAAAAAAGGAGACTGGCCTGGAGCAATTTATTGATTGCAAGAGCCATTGAGAATGTCTGTTATGTAGCTGGAGCAAATGGGATAGGAACTGATGGTAATGGTATTCAATATTCGGGAGATTCTGTCATATTGGACTACGAAGGAGTCACTTTAGCCCAATTTGGATCTCAAATAGGGTTTTTCAATGCCATTTTAAATAAAAACAAACTATTTGCGTTTCGTAGAGCTTATCCCTTCCTTAAAGATCAGGATAAAATTTGTATCTCCTAATATATTAATTTGTTATATATTAGCGTTTTATTTAATATGTAAATCCTAATATATGATTCACCGCTCCAAATTTATCCGATTTATACGATTTTGTATATTTCTTTGTGTAATTCTTAACTTTAGTTCTTGTGCATCTGGCTCCACTACCCCCCCTGACAGAATGAGTTATAAAATGGACATCAGCGATAAGAAATTCAGGCAGAATATTGTTGAGTATGCTCGATACTTCCTTGAAAGACCTTATAGAAAATGCGGACGTGATGAGAAAGGCTTTGACTGCAGTGGTTTTGTTTCTTATGTTTTAAAAAATTTTCACATTGCTCTTCCTGCTTCTTCACAAGACCAATCTAATGTAGGAAAGAGTATTAAAATAGCAGATACAAGCCCTGGGGATTTGGTCTTTTTTGGTGATAAAAAGCGAATCCATCATGTTGGAATAATCACTGAAAATCACAAAGATGTCTTAATGGTAATTCACAGCAGCTCTTCAAATGGAGTTATTGAAGAAAATGTCCTTAAATCAGATTATTGGCATAAAAGAATACGCAAATTCACAAATATCCAAAGTTATAGAACGAATAAACTAGTCTCAAATCCCTGATTTTGAGTTCAAATGCGTACTTTTGCTAAAATTATTCTTCTACGTAATCTTAGAATAATCCATCTTATAACGAAGCAATATTTTACATGTTACACATTATTTTGTTTGGGCCTCCAGGCAGCGGCAAGGGAACTCAAGCGCACAAACTTGTTGAACAATATCATCTATATCACATTTCAACAGGAGACCTTTTCCGTTCTGAAATTGCTAATAAAACCCCACTAGGTCTTAAGGCATTAGAATATATGAATAATGGAATTCTTGTCCCTGATGAAATTACTCTGGGAATGCTTAAAAATAAGGTGAATTCTCTTCATAATGTTAAAGGAATCATTTATGATGGATTCCCTAGAACTATTGCGCAAGCCGAATCATTAGATCAAATGCTAAATGAAAATCATGAATCTATTAATGCACTTATTGCCTTAGAGGTCGATGATAATGAAGTCGTCAAAAGAATAATGAATCGAGGTCAATCTTCAGGACGAGCAGATGATCTCAATGAAAGCATCATTAGAAAAAGAATGGATGAATACAGATCAAAGACCACAAGTGTATTCAACTATTATTCAAATAATAAAAAGACGCATTCTGTAGAAGGAATCGGATCAATTGATGATATCAATAGTAGGCTTTGCGAAATTATGGATTCATTGAAATAATGATCCAATTTATTCTCCTCTAATACTTACAAATTGTTAAAAAAATGGCTGGACAGAATTTTGTAGATTATGTAAAAATCTGTTTTCGATCAGGTCATGGCGGAGCTGGCAGCAAGCATTTTTTTAGAAGTAAACACAACGCCATGGGCGGCCCAGATGGAGGTGATGGCGGACGTGGAGGACACATTATCCTAAAAGGCGACTCACATATGTGGACCTTACTGCATTTAAAATATAGAAAGCACATTTATGCCAGCGATGGTGTAGGTGGAAGTAATAATAATTCAACCGGTGCTACTGGTGAAGACATCATTGTAGAAGTTCCTTTAGGTACTGTAGCTATTGATGCAATAACTGGAGTAAAACATTTTGAAATAACGGAACACGGTCAAGAAGAAATTCTATTAAGAGGAGGACGCGGAGGTAGAGGTAATACTTACTTTATGACTTCTACATTACAAGCACCAGATTTTTCACAACCGGGTGAAGAGGGAATCGAATCCTGGAAAATACTTGAGTTAAAAATTCTTGCAGATGTTGGATTAGTGGGCTTCCCAAATGCTGGCAAATCAACTTTATTATCTGTCGTAAGTGCTGCGAAACCAGCCATAGATAATTATCCATTTACAACTTTAGTTCCAAATTTAGGGATAGTTAATTACCGAGATGATCGATCCTTTATTATGGCAGATATTCCAGGTATAATAGAAGACGCTCATTTAGGCAAAGGATTAGGAACAAGATTCTTAAGACACATTGAACGAAATTCTGTCTTACTATTTATGATCCCTTGTGATTGTCAAGATATTAAAAAAGAATACGCAATACTTTCGAATGAGTTAAAACAATTCAATAAAGAATTAATTCATAAACCAAGGTTGCTAGCCATAACCAAGACAGATATCGTCGAAGATGAATGGAAAGAACTCATCAAAGATGAATTACCTAAAGATATTCCGCATGTATTTATTTCAGCAGCTACCCATCGAGGAATAGATGAATTAAAGGATAAGTTGTGGAAGATTTTAATTAATAGTAAAGAGGACTAAGGGGTCAGGAGTAAGGGGTCAGGGATCAGGGGTTAGGATCAGGGGTCAGGGGTTGGGAGTCAAAAAAATTGTTAAAAAGAAAAATATGGCAATTCAAAAATTTGAAGATATTATCGCATGGCAGAAAGCTCAAGAACTAGCAGCTGAAATATATAAACAATTTGGAAATATTCGTGATTTTGGATTTCGTGATCAAATATGTCGAGCTTCGGTTTCCATCTCGAATAATATTGCTGAAGGATTTGACAGAGGTACTAATAAAGAATTTATTAGATTTTTATACATTTCATCAAGTTCTTGTAGTGAAGTAAAATCGATGCTTTACTTGGCAGTTAAATTAAAATTAATGGAAGAAAAAAAAGCAATGATTCTAATTGAAACAACTATTGAAATTTCAAAAATTATTAAAGGATTATTTAAGAGTATGATAAAATAATTTCTACTTTCATCAAACCACTTTCCCTTTCTCCTTTCTCCTTTCTCCTTTCTCCTTTCTCCTTTCTCCTTTCTCCTTTCTCCTTTCTCCTGATCCCTATTTCCTGATCCCTGATCCCTATTTCCTTACCCTTACAACTTTTCTTTTACATTTTTGTCTTTATAGCCTATGGAATCAATTGATATAAAGGTCGCAAAAACACATCATCCATTAATGGACGAAATAAAAAACCGATGGAGCGCCAGAGCTTTCGATGGTCACAATATTGATCAAACAACATTAGATACTTTATTAGAAGCAGCAAGTTGGGCCGCAAGTGCAAATAATGAACAACCTTGGATTTATTATTATGCTCATCGCAACTCAGAAGGATTTACCTCATTATGGAATTGCTTAATGGAAGGGAATCGTCCTTGGACTTTACAAGCTTCAGTTTTATTGGTTGCATGTGTTAGAAAAACTTTTGAGAAGACAGGAAAGAATAATGGAACTGCTGAACATGATCTTGGCATGGCTAACGCACAAATGTTGTTGCAAGCAAATCATATGAATATCTATGGACATCTTATGGCTGGTTTCGAACGCCATAAAGTTATTGAACTGTTGAAACTAGATATAAACCTACATCCCGTTTGTATGATTACACTTGGACACATTACAGAGGCCAATACACTTGACGAACCTTATAAGTCCAGAGAGCTAACTCCTAGACATAGAAAAGAATTGAATGAATTTAGTTTTGTAGTATAATTCATAAAAACAACAAATTGAATTCTATAATCATTCAAAAGGAGATAGGATAATAACCTACATTTTAAATATTGAACTTGAATTTATAATCTCCTTTCAGATTCCTTAATCTCAAGGTCATTGATGCTTGCAAATCGCTTTGCCATGAACCCATTACCGTCAAATTCCCAATTCTCATTGCCATAAGATCTATACCATTGACCTTGACTATTATGCCATTCGTATTCAAATTTTACAGCGATTCTATTTTCACGAAATGCCCAAAGTTCTTTTTTAAGTTTATAATCTAACTCTTTTTTCCATTTCTCTATTAGGAATTGAACAACTTCCTCCCTACCTTTTAAAAAGATATTCCTATTTCTCCACACAGTATCAATCGTATAAGCCAATGATACGCGTTGAGGGTCCTTTGAATTCCAGGCATCTTCAGCCATTTGCACTTTTTGTGTAGCCGTAATAAAGTCGAATGGTGGTAATGGTAGTTTTTGATTCATCATTTACTATTTATAATTTAATGAACTGAATTCAATTAAATACTATAAGACATATGACTTTTTCCATTTATCATAAATTCCCTATTGCATACTTTCTCTTTCCGTCGCATCATACATTTATTCACATTTTTAAAAACTCGCATGACACACTCTGGCAAATCTAAGTTTATAATTAGCAATTTAAAAAATATAATTCATGTTCTATTCACATTAAATTAATCAATCACTGATTCAAATATTTTTATTTTAACAACATCCTCGAACATTATTTTAATCCATCCCAATCTTTGATTGCAATCTTCATTAATTTTAAATCCAATGTATTTAACTGATCCAATTGGAAAACTATTACAATCATTAAAATATGAAAAGTAATAAAATTCAGATGTATCTATTTCTTCTCTTTTAAAAACATGATATGAAATACTTGTCTGGTTAAGAATAATGGTATCCGATTTAAAGAGTTGGCTTGTACCAATATAGGTATTCTCTTCCAATGGAGTCAATTTAAAAGTTTGAAAATTAATGTAGTCGATTTCATCTTGAGGGTTTATCCTATGACAAGTATATTTATAAATATCATGAATGATTATTCTATGATTATCATTTTCAAAGATAGTGGTATCCCGATTTATGAATACTGTATCATTCATTAAGTTGCCCTTTATCAAAGCGTCCTTATGTAAGCAAGATAGAGTTACAGTAACATATTTTCCAATACCTGGTGATCCATCAATAACAGAACTCAATTTAAAATCTGGAATATCGTCATGATTTACATCTAAATCGGCCTCGTGTACCAGTCCATTTCCTTCAATGTCTAAGTTAAGAACATCAACTTCTAAACCTAACTTTTGCCCGATAATAATTGACTCTTCATGCCTTTCAGAAATGCATCCAACCATTAACACATTAAGTAGACTAAAAAATAATAATAACTTTTTCATTGCACATTAAATTTTAAAATTCCAACCTTTCTTATAATTCAAATTCGACTCAAACTCAGACTTTAAATCAATATTATCTCTGATTTTTTTAGATTCTAGTATGATTGAAATAATGTATTTCCCAGAATAGCGTTGACCGTTTTTTTTAGTTTTTATTTCCTAAAACCTGACCCATTAATCTTGACAACTGATTCTTTACCCCTGACCCCTTATTCCTGACCCCTTATTCATAATTCATAACTCATCGTTCATCATTATTTTCATTATTTACCAGTCTTGATACAATTTCCTTGACGGGAAGAATTTCAGTCGTGTACTCTATCGTCGTTCCAGCACACCACACATTTTTATACGTCGCAGAAAAGGCTGCTTTCATTAATTTGTCCATTCCTCGCTTATAGACAATCATTTTAAACCATTTTTTGAATGTTTTATTTTTATTTAGAATACGTTCAAGGAAGTTTTCTTTAGAACCAATTTCTTGAACATATGGAGTATTAATAACTGTACAAGGGACACCACTTAATTTGGTAGTTGTAATAATATCTTTTGCTCCAAAATGTACACAAGCATTCTTATATTCTTCAATCACTTCAGCTTCTTCAGATGCTATGAAAATACTTCCAACACTTACTCCACAAGCGCCTAGTGACAACATTTTATCTATTCCCTTTTTATTACCCACACCACCTGCACTGATAATTGGGATATTGGGAAATGCTTTGACCAAATCAGGAATAAATTGTTCAGCAGAAATTTTTCCGCAATGACCACCAGCGTTATCAAGTACGGCAATTAATGCATCTGGTTTATATCTTACAGATTTATGAGCATATTGCATGTCTGATACATCACAGAAGACTTTCATCCCAAGTGGTTGACATTGTTCAATGACTTGCTTAGGATTTCCTAATGAGGTAATAATAAAAGGTACTTTGAATTCTTTGCATAAATCTAACTGCTCCTTTAATTTGTAATTGGAAACATTTACAATGAGATTTATTCCATAAACCTTCCCGGTATCTTTTAATTCTTGCAAAGCCTTTCGAAATTCTTCGCTGTTTCGATAATTCAGAGCAGGAATGACTCCTGTGATTCCCGCATCAATAGCAGCCTTTACCATTTTAGTATTAGATACTAAAAACATTGGAGCCAAAATGACTGGATACTTAATTCCAAGAAGTTCAGATAACATCTTCAAATAGCAGTTTGAAATTTTAAATACTGGATGAACAATATGATTATTATAACTATCCTTAATAAGCCCATCTTATCAAAGTGCTTCCCCAGGTGAATCCACCTCCAAAAGCTGTGATGATAATGTTATCGCCCTTTTTTAACAATGGTTCCCATTCCCAAAGACAAAGTGGAATGGTACCTGAAGTGGTATTGCCAAATTTTTGAATATTGACCATAACTTTATTGGGATCGAAGTCAAGTGCATGTGATACTCCATTAATTATTCGAATATTAGCCTGATGTGGAGTTATCCAATTAATTTGATCCAAGGTAAGATTATTCCTTTCGCAGACTGCCTTAATCGTAGAAACCATTCCATTAATCGCAGCTTTAAATACTGACTTTCCTTCTTGAAAGATCACGTGCTCTTTATTCATTACCGTTTCAATGCTAGGAGGTCGAAGGGATCCACCTGCTTTCATATGTAAATACTTCGCTCCAGATCCATCTCCTTGTAGAACACTATCAATAATACCATATCCTTCTTCATTGGGTTCTAACAACACGGCTCCACCACCATCTCCAAAAAGTATACAAGTCGTGCGATCAGTATAATCGACAATGGTAGACATCATATCAACCCCAACAACGATGACTTTTTTATGTGTACCAGCTTCAATAAATTTAGCTCCTGTAGTTAGCCCAAAAAGAAACCCACTGCAAGCTGCGCGCAGATCAAAGGCATAGGCTTTATTTATTCCTGCTTTATTGCAGATCAAGTTAGCGGTATCTGGAAAAACCATATCTCCAGTAACTGTACAACATATTACAAGCTCAATTTCGTCGGGATTTGTGTTGGTCTTTTGAAGTAACTTCTCAACCATGATTTTTCCCATATCAGAAACCGCCTTTCCCGGTTCTTTGAGTATTCTTCGCTCCTTAACTCCAGTTCTTGTAGTTATCCACTCATCTGTGGTATCCACCATCTTTTCTAACTCAGCATTTGTTAGTACGTAATCAGGCACATATCCTTGTATTCCTGTAATTGCAGCAAGTCTTCTTAGCATTTAGTTATTTGAATTAAGGCAAAGTTAGTGCTTTTCACATAATCCAAGGCTTTATTTAGTATTATATTAAATATTTTTATAACTTATATTATATTATTAATCAATTATATACACATATAATAAAACTGTATTTAATTGATACTTAGAAGTTTGGCACAATTTCTGTATTAATACTATTGTGTTAATAATCATTAATTTATAAATAATTAAAAATCTTAATATGAATAATTCATTCCCCTCTTTGAGATTCATCCTAGGAATAATTTTCTCCTTTGCATTGGTGTTGGCTCAAGCAAGTGTCTTCCTGAATATGGACTTCGAAATGGCTAAAAATATAGCTCAAAAGGAAAATAAACTTCTTATGCTCAAGTTCACAGCTCAATGGTGTCTTCCTTGCAAGTTCATGGACAAAACAGTATTTGAAGATAAAAATTTGAGTACTTACATGAGCGAAAGAGTTATCGCCATCCAAGTTGACATCGATCAATTTACCGGAATGGACTTGAAAGAAATATACAAAGTAAAAATAATTCCGACGATCATCTTTATTCACCCGAATGGAACTGAAATTTCTCGTAAAGAAAATTCAATGGGAATTACAGATTTCAAAAATTGGTTAGAAACTTTAGTGACTGAAAATAAAATTACCGTTTCTCCAAGTAATCCAATGAGTAAACAAACAAATAATTCTTTAGAAACTATTTCTGATATTTCTCCATTTATCGAAGTTGGCAAAAGCAATTTGTCGAATTCAAATTCTGATACTGGAAAAACAAAAATTGAAAATACAAGCACTCAACCCAATGTGCAAATAAATCAAATTGCTTTCAATCCAGCAGTAGAAAATCCTAACATTGTTGCCAATGAAGATCAGCAAAAAATGCTTTTTGGAACTTACTTCGTTCAGCTTGGAGCTTATGTTGAGATGGATAATGCACTTAAAAATGCAGAAGAACTCGACAAAAAATTTAGTCAAAATGCAAGTATCGTTGAAGATGTAAATAAAAACGGTACCATCATTTACAAATTAAATTTAGGCCCTTTCGACAGTGAAGAAGAAGCAGATGTTTTTGTACAAGTACTTAAAGATCGCCATATAGATGCTCTTATTAAAAAATCAGAATTCTAATGCATCACGACTTTCTAATTCACAACATAAGTAAACTACTTAATTGTTCAGACACTCCCGTCCCTTTTAAAAAAGGACGGGATATGTCATTTATACCTGAATTGAATGATGCATGGCTTCTGGTCAGGAATGGAAAAATATTTGACTTTGGAAGAAAGGAAGATCAACCCCTATTTGATGGAATTAAGTTAGATGCCAATCAAGGTATGGTCATGCCAACTTGGATCGATTCCCATACCCATCTGGTATTTGCAGATACAAGAGAAGATGAATTTGTAGATAGAATTAAGGGGCTGACTTACCAGGAAATCAATGATAGAGGAGGTGGAATTCTTAACTCAGCAAAAAAACTTCAAGCATTAAGCGAAGACGAATTATTGTATCGATCGTGGAATAGATTAATGTACGCCATATCAAAGGGAACTGGTGCCATTGAAATCAAAAGTGGTTATGGTCTTACCCCTGAAGCTGAAATAAAAATGCTTCGAGTAATCAAAAAATTAAAAGAGGAATCAGGTTTTGACATTCGTTCAACCTTCTTGGGTGCACATTCTTTTCCTATTGAATTCAGAGAAAATCATAAAGGATATATCGACCAAATAATAAATGAAATGTTACCTGTAATTGCCAAAGAAAAATTGGCCGATTATTGCGATGTTTTTTGTGAGAAAGGATTTTACAATATGGATGAAACCGAACAAATAATTTTGGCTGCAAAAAAACTTCATTTAGATATCAGGTTGCACACCAACCAGTTTACACATTCAGGTGGAATTGAATTAGCTATAAAATACAATGCACTATCTGTAGATCATCTTGAAGAATTAAATGATCAAGAAATTGAAGCCTTAGCACACTCTTCCGTAATTCCAACTTTGTTACCGACGGCAGCTTTCTTTATGAACTGCAATATGCCTCCAGCTAGGAAAATGATTGAAGCGGGTTTAGGCCTTGTAGTAGCCAGTGACTTCAATCCAGGAACCTCTCCATCCCCTGATATAAATCTGGCATTCTCTCTGGCTTGTATCAGAATGAGAATGCTTCCTAATGAAGTTTTCAACGCTTTAACGATTAATGCAGCCCATTCTCTTAATCTTCAGGATACGCTCGGAAGTATCGAAAGAGGTAAAAAGGCTAATTTAATCATAAGTAGACCCGGAGCCAATCTTAACCTTATTCCCTATTCACTTTCAAGCGATTGGATAAAACATGTAATATTGGGAGCCATTGAACAACTTTGAACATTATTCCTTTAAATTTATAATACTACTTTGGATTAATGCGTTGTTAATCTTTCTAGTCTCCCATATCATATGTAAGTTTTTATGAATATCTTTGCATATAATTGAATTTAACCTAATTATGTTATTAAACCGCTCCCTATTCCCCATCTTGAAGCGGATTATACTTCTCGTATTTTCCCTTTTTATTATTTCATCACATGGGCTTAATGCACAAGTGGACACCTGTTTACATATAGATTTTGAAACAGTTAATGGCGAAATAGGAGACACTGTCTGTGTCAAAATAAAAGTTTCTAACTTCAAGGATATTCTCTCTTTTCAATTTCCTATAAATTATGATCCACGAGTTGTAATTCCTCTTCCTGCTACAATTGATAGCATAGCAGATATCGAAGGATTCGACGCAAATGGAATTGTTACTGATTTTACAAGAGCAGCTATTCGAGTAGTATACGCAAACCCTAATAACGATACGGTGAACCTCCCTGATGGATCTGTATTATTTATTATTTGTTTTAAGTTAATTGGTGCACCTGGAGATTGTTCTAAAATAAGCTTTTCAGATAGACCTATTGCTGCTGAGTTTGTTAGAAGATATCCAGTGGATAATGACATTCCAGTTTGTATCATTGAAGATAATCCAAAGGATGAAATATGTATTAATGTTCCCGATTCTTTAACCGTATTAAATTACACTTGTGGAACATTCACCAATACCGGTAAGATTACCATTAAAGCTTGGGGAGGACGTAGTCCATATACAGTTACTTGTAATAGCACCATTCCCCCAACTAATTCTACCATAAATAAAGCTGGTGATTGTCTTATAATTGGCGGTCAAATGGCAGGAGTTTATAATTTCAGAGTAGTGGATGCCTTAGGTAAAGATACAATTTTTAATGTTACCGTCAATGCAAGTTCAAGTATTAAAATTATACAAGATAATAATTACTCTATAGATCCGACTTGTTGGTATTCATCTAATGGAAGATTAGGAATTACTTTTAATGGCGGATCAGGTACTCCATTCGTCAAATGGTTACCCATAAACGCATTTGGTGTAAATAGATTAAGTGGACTAATGAAAGGTAAGTATACTGTTGTGGTTACCGATACTGCAGGTTGCTCAGAATCTTTGGACTTGGAATTGCGAGCAGACAGTTTGATTGGTCAACTTACAATTGATAGGAGCGCTACCTGCAAAGGATTCTGTGATGGAAAGGCAACCATAAGGGCTAGTGGAGGAACTCCATGCCTTGGCCGAAATTATGAATTTGTCTGGAGTGGTCCTCAAAGATTAGATTGTCCTAGAGATACGGTATGTAGGAATGATTCTTTGTGTGGAAATCAATTCGTTGT
>JBDSHL010000241.1:0-3349 GCA_039918515.1 Saprospiraceae bacterium
ATTGTTCCTGGTTATGGTCATGCCGTTTTGCGAGCACCAGATCCTAGATTCCTCGCACAAAAAGAATTTGCAAAGAAATATTGTGCTGATGATCCTTTGATCAATATAGTATGGAATGTATTTGATGTCGTACCTCCAATTTTAGAAGAACTTGGAAAAGTGAAAAATCCTTGGCCGAACGTCGACGCACACTCAGGTGCCATACTTGAACATTATGGCTTAAAAGAACATAATTTCTATACAGTTTTATTTGGTGTTTCCAGAGCAATGGGTGTTCTAGCACAATTGTGTTGGGATCGCGCATATGGGCTACCGCTCGAAAGACCGAAATCTCTTACCACAGAAGAATTAAAAGAAATTATCTTGCAGTCTTCTTTCGCTTAATTAAAACAAAAAAAACATGCAATTTCCAGACAATTTACGCTATACCAAAGAACACGAATGGATTAGAGTTGAAGGTCAATATGCCTATATTGGGATAACTGACTTTGCTCAATCAGAATTAGGAGATATTGTTTACGTTGAAGTAGATACGGTCGGTGATGACATATTGCAAGACGACATTTTTGGAACCATTGAAGCTGTCAAAACCACGAGTGACCTCTTTATGCCTGTTGCTGCTAAAGTAATAGAAATGAACCCAGCGCTTGATGAGAAACTGGGTAATAACCCAACTCTCGTTAATACCGATCCTTATGGCGATGGCTGGATTGTTAAAGTAGAATTAAAAAATCCTGAAGACTTAGACCATTTAATGGATTCGGTCGCCTATACTGAAATGGTTGGCTAAGCACAATTTGAATTGATTTAAATTTCGTAACTATTCAGTCATTTATTAAAAAATACTCCAGAGGAGTATAATATTTTTAGAGATGGATGTAATCCATCGTTTTCAACCCGCTTTATGCAATAGAGTTTCGTAGTGAAAGTCAAAAGGCCAATAAAGACTGGTGCTCCCGGAGAATTTTTACCGCAATCATGGTCACTCCCATGGTGAGGATAAAAATTCGAGGAAGTGCTAGGATTTGCAGGCATTATGGCTTGTAATAGAAAGTCTCTTGCATAAAGCGGGTTTACGGTAAACGAGCTTGTTTTTGGCATGAATTTTTGCCATTTTTGCAAAAATCATGACAAAAACATTCGATGACTGAATAGTTACTAAATTTCTTTGATTAATATTAATGGCAGGTCAATATTTAATTTCCGAAGCCAAAAGACACTATATTTAATGCTCTGAGCGTTATTTCAAAAAAAAATATTCCTTGGACAAGTCCTCTTGTTCATCTATTAAAAATGAAAAAATGGCTTTATCTTGGAATATTTGATTTAACCCTGATTATCATTCTTTCATTAATATCTGGAGCAAGCTTGAAGAAAATTTCATTTACAGATATTGCCTCAATTGACAAACTAGGTCATTTTGCATTTTATGGATTCGCGAGTTTCTGTTTTTCAATGCATTTTAAAATAAACAAATTCAAGTATATTTTTACGGACTTTATAGTTTTTACATTGCTTTTCACTCTTGGACTTACTTTAGAATTTCTGCAATATGCCTGTGCTGAAGGACGATTTTTTGATATACTTGATCAATTGGCCAATACCATTGGTATTTTCTCTGGATTGATTATAGCTAACTTTTTATTTGCAAAGTTGTGTTCTAGTAAATTATCTAAGAATGCTTAATCCTTTTGATCATATTATACAAAATCAATTCTGGAATGACTTAATATTTATAAATAGAAATAAGGAATACGGAGCTTATCAACATAGAGCTCAATACAATAGAAGAATGTTCAAAGGAATATTGGCCTCTGTTTTAATTTTTATTCTATTGATTTTTTCTACTACTTTGAAAAATTGGTATAATTCATTATTTGATATTAAAGCAGATGATGAGTTTCAAACTCATGAAATAACAATGAGCTCTCCACCATCAGGCAATAAGGGAGAAGATAAATTACCGCTCTTGACAAATGCAACAAAATCAGTTGAGAAATCTGAAAAAAATATTCCCAAAGACCAATTTCCTACCAAAGTGATTAAATCAGATCCAGAAATTAAAATTGAACCTAAGAAAGACCAAAAAGATATAAACGAAAAGAAAGAATCGAAGGATAACACAAGTACTGAAAATGGTCAAACAAGTTCAAATCAAGGCTCCGCAAATGCCCATGGTGATAGTTTGAATTCAGGTCAAGTCTATAAAATTGTTAGCCAAATGCCTGTATTTGCAGGATGCGAAGAATTAGGAGGAACCTATCTTGAAAAAAAGAAATGCTCGGAACAAAGATTATTAGGATTTCTTAAAAGCAATTTAAAATATCCTACACAAGCGCTTAGAAACAAGACAGCAGGGGTGGTATTGATACAATTTATAGTAGAAAAGAATGGTTCAATTTCCAATATAATTGTATTAAAAGATATAGGTGATGGCTGTGGATCGGAGACCACCAGGGTTCTTGAACTTATGAATACCATGAAGCTTTATTGGACACCAGGACATCAGGGCGCCAATTCAGTTAGAGTTCAATATACGTTACCAGTTGAATTTGAAGGTGGTTAGAGCTCATTAGGAACAATTAAAGCAAAAAAATGGTTAGTTATTTATGAAATTGAAATTCGTTCTATTTTTTACAGTTTTTGGCTCATTATTATTAAAGGCTCAAGACCCTAGATTGGCTATTCAATATTATGCTGATGGCGAATATGAGAAATCACTTATTTTGTTTCAACAACTCTATCAGAAAAGTCCTTCGGATGATTACTACTTCAAGAATTATCTAAATTGCCTTCAGGCATTAAATAAAAATGATGAAGCAGAAGCTCTTATTAAAAAAGAAATTCAAAATAGACCGAAAGATTGTAGTTTATATCTATTATATGGAAACACCTTACTCAAAACTAACCAAAGAGAAAAAGCTGAAAAGCAATTCAAAATTGCTATAGATAAACTTCCTCCAGATGTAATTTTTGTTTATAAACTAGCAACTGGATTTATTGACAATGCTCATTATGATGAAGCTATAGAAGTCTATGAGAAAGGCGAAAAAATTATGAAAGGAATTTCTCATTTTAATTATCAACTCGCCGATTTATATAGACGAAAGGGAAATATTAATCAAATGCTCAATTATTATCTTCTTGCTCTTGAAGATGGAAGTGTCAATCAGATGAGTATTCAGAACTTGCTTCAGGTATATCTTCCGAAAGATAAGATTCAGGAATTTCAAACCATGATATTCACTAGGCTCGAAAAAAAAGCAGATGACATTATACTGGTAGAACTTCTTCAATGGACTTATATTCAAAATAAAGATTTTACAAATGCACTCAGACAATCCAAAGC
>JBDSHL010000242.1:0-8634 GCA_039918515.1 Saprospiraceae bacterium
AAATTTCCCTAATATTCCAGCTGAAATATATGAAAAATCCTATTTATTTCTAGGTGGATCAACTCTACTGAATGCTGTGGGTGATCATTTTGAAGGGGACTTAAGTGGTATCTCTCAGAAAAATATTCCCGCATGGTTTAGTAAATTCCACAAGCCGGGAATTGAAATTTCCAAACTTAAAAATTGGACACAAAAGCTAGAAGAGATCACGCTTAATGCTAAAGATTGGGACGTTGCTTTTATTGCAGGAGTGCCATCCTGGATACAGTTACTCATAGAAAGGATTATTAAGCATTATGGTGTAAATAATATCCATGATATTTGGCCAAATTTAACTGTATTTGCTTGGGGAGGCGTTTCTTTCGAACCTTATAAAAAAGGATTTGAAAGATTGCTAGGTAAGCCAATTTTGTATTTAGAAACCTACTTGGCTTCAGAAGGATTTTTAGCCTATCAGGTTAGACCCGAAGGCAATCTACAATTGGTATTGAACGATGGTATCTTTTTTGAGTTTGTGCCCTTTACAAAAGAAAATTTTGACGAAGAGGGTGTATTAAAATCTGATGTTGAAGCATTTAAAATAGATCAAGTAGTGCAAAACAAAGAATATGCATTGCTCATCACTACATGTTCTGGCGCTTGGAGATATCTTATTGGAGATACGGTCAAATTTACCGATGTTGAATTAGCAGAAATTGTTATAACTGGGCGAACTAAACAATTTCTAAGTCTATGCGGTGAGCATCTGTCCATTGACAATATGAATAAAGCGATTGAATTAGCTGCTCAGAAATTTAATATTTCAATCAATGAATTTACAGTCACAGGAACAAAGGATCCTCCTTTTTTTGGACATCAATGGTATGTTGGTGCGGATGAACCTATTGATGAGAAAGCTTTAGGGGAATTCATCGATGAAACACTTCGAAAAATTAATGACGATTACTCCGTTGAACGAGATCATGTACTTACCAAAGTATCCTTAAAGATTATTCCTTCCGATTTTTTTTTAAAATGGTTGCAAACTCAATTAGAACTTGGGAGTCAAACTAAATTTCCTCGAGTGCTGAAAGGTCATCGTCAAAATTCATGGGAAGCTTTTGTGCAAAATCAAGGAATTAATAAAGTTAGAAAATTTTGATTTGTTTTTATTTCGAATAATAATAATCTATATCACTTAGTATTAAAAAATACGCCAGAGGAGTATAATATTTTTAGAGATGGATGAAATCCATCGTTTTTAATAATAAGCAATCTTTTTTTTGGCGTGAATTTTTGCTGTTTTTGCAAAAATCATGACAAAAACAATCGATGACTGAATAGTTACAAATATGTGTTGCTATTTTATTAAACCCGAATTATGCAATAGAGTTTTGTTAAGAGAGCCAAAAGGCCAATAAAGATTAGTGCTCCCGGAATATTTTTACCGCAAGCATGGTAACCCCCATGGTGAGGATAAAAATATGAGGAAGTGCTAATATTTGCATGTATTTTGGCTTGTAATAGAAAGTCTATTGCATAGTTCGGGTTAAATCATTGCAAGTATAATGTTCAATAGAAAAAACTATTCTTTTCAATCTTGAACCGTTTCAGATATGTTATCAATAGTAGAAATCCTGAAAGATACTATAGAAAATTTTTATGGCTAGAAGTAGAAAAATTATTCCAATGATAGTTTTTAATATTTTAAGTTTATTTGGATTTAATAATTTGCCAAGTTTTTCAGAAAATATACTGATTGCACATTCTGATACAAATATGGTACACAACACAATGGTTAATGAATAAGATTGTATATTCCAGTTTACATGATAACTCTTTAAAGTTGCTACTAAAGCTACCCAGGCAAGAAAGTTTACTGGATTAATAATATTAAGTACAAACCCTTTACTAAATAAATAAAAGAAATTCACAATATTGTCAGTTAAGGATATTGTAGGTTTCGTTTTGTGAAATATATGTGTGTATGCTAAAGCAAGAATAATTAATGCACATAGTATTCTGATAACAATATAAATGGAGGATTGATCAGGTAGAAATTGCGTTCCGAAAATAGCCACCAACATTAAAATTATGTCCGATATAAATACTCCGAACGCCAACTTTATTCCAGACTTGTAGCCAGATTCAATACTCGTTTGAATAAGTGAAAAAAAGACCGTTCCGAAGCCAAAACTTAGGATGACACCTGTAATGATTGAATATGTAAAAATTTCTAACAAGTCATTGTTAATCTTACGTGTAAAGGTATACGTTTTTGAATGGTATCAATTTATATAATTTCTACGGATATTAAGATTAAAGCTAAAAAAATTAAAATATTACCTTATATGCTGTTTGTTAAGCCAGGACTGGTAGTTTTTCGCATTTAGATAATGTTGTTGTAGAGAACTTGCAAAGGAATGTCTACCTTCATAACCTTCTTTGGCACAGAAGAATATAAAATCATGTTGTTCTGCATTTAATACTGCATCTATACTATTAATAGATGGCATATAAATTGGTCCCGGTGGTAATCCATCAATAAGGTAAGTATTAAAGGGTGATTTACAGCAGAGATGCTCAAGTAAAACTCTTTGTAGTCCACTTACTCCCAATGCAAAAACGACGGTTGGGTCAGCTTGTAACTTCATGTTTGTTTTTAATCTGTTGAGGTAGACTCCTGCTATTGTAGGACGTTCAGGCTCGTAATTGCTTTCTTTTTCAACAATGGAAGCTAAGGTGTAAATTTCTTGTGGACTTAAATGTAAAGATTGAGCTTTTTGTAATCTTTCATGATTCTTCCAGAAAGATTTATTTTCAATCATTATTCTTTGAATGAATTTGTCAAAAGAAATATTCCAATACATCTCATAAGTATCGGGAATGAAAAGTGATAAGACGTTTTCTTTGGTGTATCCAATTTGACTTAGGTAAGTGCTATCTGTAAGTTTATTTAGCAAGCTCATTGAATCAAGGATTAAATAGTGTGAGATTTGACCACATAGCTCTGTCATATCCCTTACATTATTAAGGGTAATTTTTATTGGATCCTGAGCACCAGAACGAAGTTTGGAAATGATCTGATAATTGCTCATTCCATTTTTAATCATAAAGTGACCTTCTTTAATGGTTTTATTGTTGAATCCCATAATCTGACATATCATTCTAATATTATTGCGATGAATTAGAATATTATTAGAATTAATACTATCTAATACATCTTCTAAAGATGCTCCTTTATGTATAAAAAGATCATAAGATTTTTTATTATTATTTACATTGTTCGTAAATGCCCCATTGTAAACAAGAAATCCTAATACAAATCCAAAAAAAAATAATATTCCTATTGAAATGATTTGCCATGATTTAATTTTCATCAATACTGTTCTTTCTCGTTTGGAAAATTTACTGCTTTTACATCTTTAGAGTAGTTTTTAGTTGCTTGAAGAATCAGATCGTGAAGGTTTAAGTATCTTCTTAGAAATCTTGGTGAGAACTCCTTATTCAATCCTAGAAAATCATGTGTAACAAGAACTTGTCCATCCACCCCAGAGCCTGCACCTATACCAATGGTGGGAATAAGAATTTGCTTACTTACTTCTGTAGCTAATTTTGCAGGTATTTTTTCAAGAACTAGCGCAAAGCAACCGGCTTGTTCTAATTTCATAGCATCGAGTCTTAATTTTTCTGCTTCAGCATCATCTTTAGCACGTACAGTATAAGTTCCAAATTTATATATGGATTGTGGTGTAAGTCCAAGATGGCCCATGACTGGAATTCCCGCTGAATTAATTCTTTTAACAGAATCACAGACTTCTGATCCACCTTCCAATTTGACAGCATGAGCTCCGCTTTCTTTCATGATGCGAATGGAGGATTCTAAGGCGCGTTTTGAATTACCTTGATAGGATCCAAAAGGCAAATCGACAACTACAAGGCAATGGTTAACTCCTCTAACAACAGATTGAGCATGATATATCATCTGATCCAAAGTTATGGGTAGGGTAGTCTCATGACCTGCCATTACATTAGAAGCTGAATCCCCTACAAGCAAGACATCAATTCCCGCTTCATCGAGAATTGAAGCCATGGTGAAGTCATAAGCAGTAAGCATAGCAATTTTTACCCCATTTTGCTTCATATCCTGAAGCGTCCTGGTGGTGATTTTCTTGATTTCCTTTTGAATAGACATGGTGTAAAATTAGAAATAAGCTTGAACTCAAAAGCAACTCTTTATATTTTTAAGCGTTATTCTCTATTGTAAGCTCATTTTAATCATTTTCTTACATTTGCGGTATGAAGTTAAATTCCTTTAAATTACTGTTTGTTAGTATGTTTATTCTTAATTGTTCCGAAGACTTTCAGTTGACGGAGCCATATAAGGATTTTTCAGTTGTTTTCGGCTTTCTCAATAGAACTGATACTGCTCAATATATTCGAGTCGAGAAACTTTTTGTAGATGAAGACATTCCTGCTACAGTACTAGCTCAAAGAGTTGATTCAGTTTATTATAAGAATGCTATTGTCAAATTGCGCAATATTACTCGAAATACTGAATTTACACTTAAGAAGGTAGATATGCTTAGTGAAGGATATACAAGAGATCTTGGTCCATTTGCAGAAATGCCTAACTATATGTATAAGATACTTACGAAAGACATGAATCTTATGAGTGGAGACAGTGTCGAATTTCAATTGATTAGGGGAGATAATAAGCCCATTGTTCGAGCTAGAATTCAAATGGTTAAGGATTTTAACATGAGAAATCCACCTAAAGAAATTCGGGAGCTTTCATTTAAGCCAGGATTTACGCAAGCCTTTTCATGGGATAAAAGTCCAGAAGCAGGTATTTATGATTTAGACATTAGAATTAATCTTAGTGAATTTGATAGATCGACTAATACAACAAAGGCTAAAATTATTATTTGGAAAGTTCTAAAAGATGATTTTAGAAATAACATTTCCATCAGTAATAACGACTTTTACACGATATTGAAAAACAATCTTGAAGAAGACGTTAAGTATGAAAGAAAACTTCAAAGCATAGATCTAATCGTATCTGCAGGTGGAACTGATCTAAAATCATTTAACCTTCTCGTGAATGCCAATATAGGTATTACCGCTTCTCAGGAAATTCCGCGTTATACCAATTTGAGTGAAGGATTTGGTATATTTAGTTCAATTCACAGATTAAAAAACACTTATGGTGTTACGGCTGAAACTTTAACTTCAATCGATACTTCAAGTTTGACAAGACTTTTGAATATTAAGTAAAATAGTCTTTTATGGACATTCTGACAGATTATTTTGAGAAAATTTGTCATATTTTCAGTAATTTGTATCATATTTTGATATTTTGTCATGTTTTTCCTGCTGGCACAAGTATTGATATAGGCTAGATATAATCAAATTAAAATTATGGGTAAAATTATAGGAATCGACTTAGGAACAACCAATTCATGTGTCGCAGTTATGGAAGGGAACGAACCAACGGTAATTGCCAATGATGAAGGAAGAAGAACCACGCCCTCCATCGTGGCATTTTTAAATAATGGAGAAATTAAAGTAGGTGATCCGGCCAAAAGGCAAGCCATTACAAATCCTAAGAATACAATATATTCTATTAAGAGATTTATGGGACATAGATTTGAGGAATCAAGCAAAGAAATAGGTCGTCTTCCATACTCTGTAAAAAAAGGGGATAATAACACCATTAGAGTAGATATTAATGGAAGAATGTACTCTCCACAAGAAATTTCAGCCATGGTGCTTCAAAAGATGAAGAAGACTGCCGAAGATTTTCTTGGTCATGAAGTAACAGAAGCCGTTATTACAGTACCTGCATACTTCAATGATTCACAAAGACAAGCTACCATTGAAGCTGGAGAAATTGCAGGATTAAAAGTTAGACGTATCATCAACGAACCTACTGCAGCTGCCTTAGCTTACGGACTTGATAAGAAACATAAAGACAGTACAATTGCAGTATTTGATTTGGGTGGCGGAACTTTTGATATATCTATTCTCGAATTAGGAGACGGAGTATTTGAAGTAAAATCAACCAATGGAGATACACATTTAGGAGGTGATGATTTTGATCAGGTCTTGATAGATCATTTAGCAGATCATTTTAAATCTCAAGAAAATATCGATTTACGAAAAGATCCAATGGCTCTTCAGAGATTAAAAGAAGCTGCTGAAAAAGCCAAAATAGAATTGTCTTCATCAACTGAAACGGAAGTCAATCTTCCTTATGTAACTGCTGTTGATGGTGTGCCAAAACATTTAGTACTAAAAATCACAAGAGCAAAGTTTGAACAGTTGGCAGACGCTTTAATTCAGTCTACGCTTAAACCTTGTGAAGCTGCATTAAAAGATGCTGGATTGACAAAGAATGATATTCATGAAGTGATTATGGTGGGAGGTTCAACCAGAATACCTAAAATACAACAAATTGTAGAAGATTTTTTTGGTAAAAAGCCAAACAAAGGTGTGAATCCTGATGAGGTTGTTGCACTTGGTGCTGCCATTCAAGGTGGTGTTTTGACAGGAGAAGTTAAGGATGTACTATTGTTAGATGTAACTCCGCTTTCTATGGGAATAGAAACGATGGGTGGAGTATATGATGTGGTCATCGAATCTAATTCAACAATCCCAACCAAGAAATCTAAAATTTATTCAACCGCTGCAGATAGCCAGCCTTCCGTCGAGATTCATATTCTTCAAGGAGAAAGGCCAATGGCCAGAGATAATCGCTCCGTTGGAAGATTTATTCTTGATGGTATTCCACCAGCTCCTAGAGGAGTTCCACAAGTTGAAGTAAGTTTTGATATTGACGCAAATGGAATTCTTAATGTCAGTGCATTAGATAAAGGAACTGGTAAAAAACAAAATATTCGTGTCGAGGCTTCTACTGGATTGTCTAAAGAAGAAATTCAAAGAATGAAAAATGAAGCAGCAGCGAATGCTGAATCAGACAAAATAGCAAGAGAAAAAGTTGATAAGCTGAATGAGGCAGATTCATTAATCTTTCAGACAGACAAACAATTAAAAGAGTTTGGAGAAAAAATTCCTGCTGAGAAAAAATCAGTTATTGAATCTCATCTTGCAGAATTGAAGACAGCTCATCAATCACAAGATTTTGATGCCATGAGTAAAGGAGTTGAAGCTTTAAATGCTGCGTGGATGGCCGCTTCACAAGATATGTATGCCGCTGGACAACAATCTGGTGCACCTGAAGGTGAGCCCAATCAGAATAACTCTAATTCAAATGGAAATTCTGAAAATGTAACGGATGTTGAATTCGAAGAAGTGAATAAGAACTAATTTTAAATAAATATTTAATTGTTAAAATAGAGAATGGCGAAAGTTGTTCTCTATTTTTTTTTAAATGAATTCGCATATTTAAAATAAATTTTAATTTTAGACTTTTTATTGATCTTTGTAGTCAGGCCTTACCTACTTTTTGTAAAAAATAATTTTCTTGAAAGCAGCAAAATGCCTTATAACTGGGTCATTAAATAGAAAAATAAACTTGAAATGAATATAAAGCGTCACGTAATTCACACGATACTAGGGTGTTTAATCAGCATAACTTTATATGCACAGAAACCGTTCGAGGACCTAAGATTCAAAGATGCTCTTGTCACAAGTAAGGAGAATGATGCGAATTATCCTTGTATTACCGATCAGCAATACAAAGAAATTGAAAGAAGATGCAATGAAAATGCAAAAGCTATATTTGGGAATAATCCGATTGAAGACCACACTCCTCTAACACTATTAAAGTGGCCTTTAAGAGCGGCAAAAGGGTTGACCGATTGTAGCTACTACTTTATCAGTGCACACGTAGATCATGATAAAGCAACAACAACATTTAAGGATTATAATTGTGGATCTAATACTTATGACGGTCATAGAGGAACGGATATTGCCACTGCACCATTTCCATTTTACAAGATGGATAATAATCAAGTGGAGGTAATTGCAGCCGCATCTGGAACTATTATTGATAAGCATGATGGAGAATTTGATAAAAATTGTCCAACGGTCTCTGGCAACCCAACAGCCAATTATATAGTACTTCAGCATTCTGATGGGTCTAGAACATTATATCTTCATGTTAAGAAAAATTCTTTAACAGCTAAGGCCATTGGACAATCTGTAGCTGCCGAAGAGTTTCTGGCAATCGTTGGAAGTTCTGGTAATTCATCCGGACCACATCTTCATTTTGAAGTATGGTCTGGTAGTACAGTAAGCACATTGGTTGATCCTTTTTCGGGAGCTTGTAATATTTTAAATACATCAAGTTGGTGGCTTAATCAGAAACCTTATTTAGAGTCTTCCTTAATTAAAGCATCAACGCATACTACCGATATTGTTTTCCCAACTTGTCCGGCAACAGAAACTTTGAATGAGAGTACTTCATTTGCTATTCCATTTCAAGGAACCGGATTACCTGCAGGATTTGCGAAATTTTATATTTTTTTACGACATGAAATTATCGGTATGACGGCTGATATGCAAATATTGAATCCAAATGGAACTTTATTTCAAAGCTGGACCTATACTAGTACAACCAATGCTAAACTTAATGCTAGAGCGTATAGTAAAAAATTACCTACCATTCCCGGGAAATATTTGTTTCAGGCA
>JBDSHL010000243.1:0-13473 GCA_039918515.1 Saprospiraceae bacterium
TTAGATTTCAGCGCGGTATTTGAAGGTCCTTATCTATTGAATAACAATAAAATTGGCGCACTTAGTTTTGCAAATGTACCAATCAAAACAGAAATACCAACTTCTATAGATTTTGATAACGATATTAACATAGATGAATTTTATATTTATCCAAATCCTTCTAAAATGCACGATAAAATATTTTTGTCTTTAGGTGAAAATAATTTGTCAGAAGATATCCTATTGAATATTTATAACAATTTAGGTGAAAAAGTATTTAGTAAAGAAATATCGATTTTAACACAGAGTTTAAATAAAATAGAGATTAATTTTAACAAGAATATTCCAGGAATGTATTATTGGAAAACCAACATTGATAAAAAATCACATAGAGGAAAGTTCATGATTGAAGAATAAATAGAAATAGTGGTTTTATTAAGCTAATTCATTCAAGATCCCTTTTTTTGATAATAGAAGCCCGTATTTTATTCATTTGACAATTATATTCAAATTAAGTTTTAAATATCGAAGCCTCTTAGTCCATAGTTTCGTTACTAAGGCAGAATATTGGCTTTTTTATTACCTTCGCCTACTTATTCAAAACTCATAAAATGCCTGTAGACGTAATACTTGGATTACAATGGGGTGATGAAGGCAAGGGGAAAATAGTTGATTTTCTTGCTGACCATTACCAGATCGTTTGTAGATTTCAAGGAGGCCCTAATGCTGGTCACACCCTATATATAAATGGTCAAAAATTTGTTCTTCACACCATTCCTTCCGGAATTTTTAGGACAAATGTTACCAATGTAATCGGCAACGGTGTGGTACTGGATCCGATTACTCTGGAGAAAGAAATTCATCAGATTATTGCTCATGTGCCTGATCTATTTGACAGATTATTTATTTCCAACAAGACTCAGCTTATAATTCCTTCGCATAGATGGATAGATCTTGCTTCCGAAACAGCAAAAGGTAAAGAAAAAATAGGTTCAACTCTACGTGGCATTGGTCCATGTTATATGGATAAAACGGGAAGAAATGGGCTAAGAGTAGGCGATCTTTATTCTAAGGACTGGAAGCAGAAGTATCAGGCACTCAAAGAGAAGCATATGTTATTTCTGAATCAATTTCCAAGTGTTGAATTCGATTTGGAAGCTCAAGAAAACGAATGGTTTAAAAGCCTTGAATCCCTAAGAAAATTAAAAACAATTCCAGTAGAATATTTTCTACATAATGCATTACAAAATAACCAAAATATATTAGCAGAGGGTGCTCAAGGAACGATGCTAGATGTAGATCATGGAACTTATCCGTTCGTTACTTCTTCAAATACGATTACAGCAGGAGTCTGTTCGGGATTAGGACTTGCTCCACAACATATTCGTAAAGTAATCGGAATTGCGAAAGCATATTGTACCAGAGTTGGTTCTGGACCTTTCCCTTCTGAGCTATTAAATGAAATTGGAGAAAAACTTCGCAAAGAAGGCAATGAATTTGGATCAACAACAGGTCGTCCAAGAAGGTGTGGATGGTTGGATCTTGTACAACTTAATTATAGTATAATTCTGAATGGTGTAACAGATCTTTGCATAACTAAAATTGATGTTCTTAATTCGTTTGATGAAATTTCTATGACTGAATCTTACCAGATTAATTCTGAAATTAGCTATGAAGTGCCCTTCAATATGAATAGTATTGATTCTGTCAATAATAAATCATTCAAAGGTTGGCATCAGTCTTTAAATGATTGTAGGAAATTCTCTGATCTTCCGAGTTCGATTTCTACCATATTAAAACATATAGAACATACTATTCATAAGCCAATATCATATCTTTCCACTGGACCAGGAAGAGAAGAACTTATTTATTAATCCATAACTTTCAATGAAATTAATTTTCTTAATGGATAATAAATATTTATACGTTTTAATTATTTTATTTACTTTTTCAATCTATCATTGTAAACAGCGGAATGACTTAATCAATATATATGACTTGTCAGGAGAAGCTAATTTGAATATCAAGCCTTTTAAATCATTTTTATCTAATCCTCAGCTCGACACTGTTTTCAACAATCATGGAATGATGACAAGTAATTTATGTTCTAGGTATAAGAATAAAATATTATTTGTAGAAATTTGGTTTGCAGGTTGTAATGGAACGAAATATGAAGTGCCTTTTTTTAATAGTTTGCAGGAAAAATACCAGAGCAAAAATATTGCATTTATCACTATTTGTCTAAATTCAGATAAAGTAGAATCTGAATTTAAAATTAATAAAAATCAAATGTTCGGTGATCACTATTTACTTAACTTAGGTCAGTCAAATCAATTTATCGATGGTTATGACATTCAGTCATATCCCTATTTTATGATATTTGGCATTCATAAAAATTTACTTTATGGTGATGCCCCAAGACCAAGTTCTCCGATATTAGATAGTATTTTAAATAATTTATCTGCAAATTTTAACTAAATTTGAAATAAATGACTTCAACTTTATTGAAGATTAATTTGAATGTTATAATAATTATTGTATTTTTGCATTGTCAATTATTATTTAATTAGGTGCTCCATATAGTGTGGAGAGAATAGGGAATCGTGTGAAAATCACGAGCTGTCGCGCAACTGTAATTTCGTTTGCCAATTGGTGAAAATTATGGTTTGATTTATATACTTTTTGTCCGCCTATTGGCGAATGGGAAGTTAGTCAAACTCGAAAAAGTCAGGAGACCTGCCTAATTAATAACTTTTAAGCTTTCGCGTAAGAAGCTAGAACGATCATACTTCATTGTAAAGGTTAGTTTTTATATTCTTATTCGCAAGCCATAAAGAGATGTGAATTTTAATTAAAAACAATTTTATGAAGTTTCATTTTTTACTCCTTTTTCTTTTTCTTTCTTTGCAGATTGGCTTGTCTCAATATTCAAAGGAAATAGCGGATCAGTTGCTTGACTCTGTAGTCTATACAGTCAATAGATCAGAACAAGACCTCAGCGAAGTGGGCAGAAACATTACAATAATAACACATGATCAAATTAAAAACTCAAACGCTCATTCCTTTGGAGAATTAATTTCGACCCAAGCTGGTATTTATGTCATTGGCTCGAGCCAAAATCCTGGTCAAATCCAAAGCATTTTTAGCCGCTCTGCGAATTCTAATCAAACCAATATTCTTATTGATGGAGTGAAAATTTCAAATGCTTCATCAACAGACAATATCGTTGACCTCTCGGAAATTTCATTAAGCAATATCGAAAGAATTGAAATTATTAGAGGCAACCACAGCAGCTTATTTGGATCCTCATCTATTGGTGCAACTATAAATATTGTATCAAAATCATATGATCAAAAAGGTTGTCATGGAGAAGCCAGTATAAGAATTGGAACATTTGGTAATAATACCTCATTGCTTGAACCTATTGCGAATCTTTCTTACAACTTTTCACAAACTTTAGGAATTCAATTGGGAGTTGATCATGAATTGACAAAAGGCATAAATGCAACTATAGATACGATTCGAAATTCAAATAATTACAAATTTAAAAATACGGATCGAGATAATTTTAACAAAAATGATCTTTGGGCAAAAGCATTTTATAAAAAGAGTAATTGGAATATTATATGTTCATATCGAAACCATTATCAAAAATCTGATTTAGACAAAGGTGCTTTCAGAGATGATGACAATTATACTTCTACCTCAAAAAGAAATCATTTTTCCATAAACGGTAATTTTCGATTGAATTCAAGGATTGAATTTAATCTTATTTCTGGTTACTCTCAATTAAATTATCGATATGTAGACGATTCTTCTCAAATCAACAAAGACGGAAAAACCGATCAGACTTATGTCGATGGAAGTTTTAGATCCAGATCTTTATCGAATGAAGTTCAAATTAAATATTCAAGAAGTAATTTAAAGTTTCTTGCAGGGTTATCACATCAATCCGATGCAATGGGATTTCGAACGTATTACTTTTCCAATGAGTTTGGACCGTTTGAATATGTTGTCGATTTGTATAACTTAAAATTAAATACTCAGACCTTAAGTGAGTTTGGGCAATTGAGATTGAATGGTTCTATTGTACATCATGCATTGAATAAATTTGATTTAAGTCTTAGCTTGCGCAACTCACATAACGATCAATTTGGAAATTATATAAGCTATGAAGTTAATCCTTCTTTTAAATTAGATACAGGTCTCTTACTATTTGCGAGTTTTGCAACTGGACTCACAACTCCATCTTTGTACCAATTGTATTCTCCAGATCGAGATTTTACAAGTGGAATAACAAGAGGCAATCCTTTTCTAAAAGCAGAAAGTTCCAATTCATTTGAAATTGGAATAAAGCATAAATTGGGTATTTTCCTTTCTTACTCTTTTTCATATTTTATAAATCATACAAATAACAATATTGATTATATATACCTATGGAATAGTGAAGTAGAAATTCCAAAGCTAAGTTATTTAGATTATCGAGGAGATACTTATATTAATTTAGGGAAAAGAATTACCCATGGTATAGAGGCAGAAGTAAGTAGTCGCTTAAATAAGTATATCTCGCTAAATTTAAATATTAGCTTGACGAAAGGTAAAACGAATTATAACAATTCAGGAATTGACACGAATCATATTCATAGCAATTCTATACAATTATACAACAATGGTGCCTTTGTGAATGTTGAACAGAGTAGCCAAAATCTAATTAGAAGGCCAAGTACTGCTAACTTTGGAATACATTTTAATTTCGTTAAACCTCTAACTATTTCACTTGTAGTGAAATATGTAGATTCCAGAAATGATATTTTTTACGATGAATCACTAAGTCCATTCGGGGCTTTAAATTCCAAGCGTTTATCAGATTACAAAATCTTTGATCTTAAGTTCCTTTATAGAATTAGTAAATTTCTTAATACTGGATTAAGATTAGAAAATTTATTTGACACTCAATATTCAGAAATTAATGGTTATGCTTGTAGAGGAAGAGGCGCTTACTTAAACTTTAATATAAATTTCTAATTTCAATTAAATTGGGATCAGTAAAGACTACGAATGCAAAGTAAAAACTACCGAGACACAAAACTAAAACCGCAAATGACGAAAAGATAAAACCGAAAAGGACGAAAAGTAAAAACCGCAAAGGTCGCGGAGTGAAAACCGCTAAGGAGGCGAAGAGAAAATCGCAAAAGGTGCAAAGAGAAAATCGCAAAGGGTGCAAAGAGAAAATCGCAAAGGGCGCAAAGAGAAAACCGTAAAGAATGCTTATTGAATTCACAAAGGATGATAAGTGAAATACAAAGGTTATTGCAAACAAATTATATCTTTAGCCCTAATTATAAACTTTACAATAAATATTTCTGAATAATTAAACTTGAACCAATAGCCTGTCACAAACCAATTGACTGAATTGCTCTTTTTTATGATTGGGGTAACTAACGACCATACTTTTATCAAATGCTTCAATGGAAAGAATTTTTATTTTTAAACCTAATGACAAATCTTTAGTATTTAAAAAATTTAAAAATTCTGAAGAAGAACTTGCTAGTGCTGCTAACTGAACTGTTTGACCAATAGCACATTCTGTTAGTTTCTCATATGACTTCAAGATTACTTTACCATTCTTATCTGGAATAGGAGAACCATGGGGATCCACTGTTGGGAACGACATTAATTCATCCATTCGATCAAAAAAAACAGGGGACTTGATGTGTTCAATTTGCTCCGCAATATCATGTACTTGCTCCCATCCAAATCCCATAAATTCAAAAAGAAACATCTCAGTTAATCTATGCTTTCTAATAACTAAAGCAGCCTCTTTCCTACCTTTAGCAGTTAAGACCAAAGGTTTATATTTTTCATAATTAAGCAATCCTTTACTATGTAGCTTGTTTACCATGCTATTGGCAGTTGGAATACTGATTTTCAAGGCTTTACTCAAATCAGAAAGGGTGATTTCACCTTTTAGATTGGCCAGGAGGAACATGGATTTTAAATAGTTTTCTTCAATATGTGAAGCCATTTGGAATAAAATCTTTCACAAATATATTAAATTCTACATAAATATATTGTTAGAGTCATCTAACTTATTATATTTGCATGTCTAAATTATACTTTGGGAAATAACCTAAACCAAGTACTCATTAGTATCATAACAATTTATCGTTAGAAATCATTTAATGTATGCAAAAGGAAAATATGTCGAGTAAGTCTCTTAGTGAAGTTCACTCTACCATAGCCGTCAATAATAAGTCAAAATGGAAAAGAATGTTTGCGTTTCTGGGACCCGCTTATCTTGTAAGTGTAGGGTACATGGATCCTGGCAATTGGGCGACAGATATAGCTGGTGGATCTCAATTTGGGTACAAACTTATTTGGGTTTTACTCATGTCGAATTTAATTGCTTTATTACTGCAATCTTTAAGTGCTCGACTTGGAATTGTAAGAGGATTAGACCTTGCACAAGCTTCTAAGGAAGCTTATCCACGATGGATTAATATTCCATTATGGCTTCTTGCAGAAATTGCTATTATTGCTTGTGATCTAGCTGAAATTATCGGGATGGCGATTGGCTTAAATTTATTATTTGGATTACCTCTGATTTGGGGAGTATGTATTACAGTTTTTGACACTATTCTTTTGCTTTATTTAATGAGTAAAGGGATGAGATATATGGAAATGTTCATAATTTCATTGGTTCTTATCATTGGTTTGTGTTTCATTGCAGAGATGTTTATTGTTCATCCTATTTATTCAGATGTCATTACAGGATTTATTCCGAGTGGACTAAATGGTTCTGCACTTTACATCGCCATTGGGATTATTGGCGCTACAGTAATGCCTCACAATTTATATCTTCATTCTTCCCTTGTCCAGACAAGAAAAATTGAACACACCTCGAGCGGAATCCAAAGAGCGTTAAAGTTTAATTTATTCGACACAACCATTGCATTGAACTTAGCATTTTTTGCAAATGCTGCAATCCTTATTTTAGCAGCAGCAGCTTTTCATTTTAATGGGTATGTTAAAGTTGCAGAAATACAAGATGCATCTAACATATTAGAAAAACTATTTGGAAGTGCTGCTCCTACCCTATTTGCAATTGCATTAATTGCAGCAGGTCAGAGTTCTACGATTACAGGAACATTAACTGGACAGATTATAATGGAAGGTTATTTAAATCTAAGAATACAACCTTGGTTAAGAAGAATCATTACAAGATTACTAGCCATTATTCCTGCCTTGTGTACTATTGTCTTCTTGGGAGATTCTGCATTAGGTAGTTTATTGGTGTTAAGTCAAGTTGTCCTGAGTCTTCAATTAGGATTTGCAGTCATTCCATTGATACACTTTAATTCTGATAAACTCACCATGAAAGAATTTGTAATTAAACCCTGGGTCAAGACCCTTGCCTGGATAAGTGCGTCCATTATTATTTTCCTTAATGTCAAATTGGTATATGAAGAAATTGTGGAATGGATTCAGTCTTCTACGAATTCGTATTTCATTTATTTATTTGTAATACCTATTATTTCCCTTTGTGCCTTATTACTTCTCTATGTTGTCATTCGACCTTTTATTTTGAAAAATAAATTTGAACTAAAAAATTTACCACACGGACAAGCTCTGGATCTTGAGGAAGCATTTCAAGTAGAATATCATCATATTGGTATCGCGATTGATTTTTCTGGAAATGATCAAAAAATAATTGGGAATGCATTGTTGCAAGGAGGCAAAACAGCACAATACACATTAATTCACATCGTCGAAACTGCTGGAGCGAGATACTATGGGAAATATACGCTAGACAAAGAAACTAAATTGGATGAAGAATATCTTAAAAAATATGTTGAAAAACTAGAAGAACAGCATTACAAAGCTCAATACAAAATAGGATTTGGTGATCCCACCAACGCCATTTCGAAGCTTGTTGATGAAATACAAATAGACTTTCTAGTTATGGGTGCTCATGGGCATAGAGGGTTTAAAGATATTCTTTTTGGATCAACTATTGATTCGGTAAGACATAGAATTAAGATTCCTGTTTTGATTGTAAGTTAAAAAATTGCCTAAATTTTATTCTTTGATTTCAACCATTTTTTATTAGGCCGCAATTCTTTGAACCAAACCCTTAACGTAGGCTTGATTTATAGATGTGTTTTTAATAGAGTGTCTTGTATTGGGTGGAATTTGAAAACAATCTCCTGCATGAAATGTAATAATGACACCATCAAAATCACACTCGCAAGAACCCTCGAGTATTAGAAACGACTCAATGTATTCTTCCTTAGAATGTGCATCTTCAATAATTTCGTTTTTTAACCAAACTAAATTTAATTCTCGATTTTCATCCTTATAAATACGGCTAAATGCTGTTCCTTGTATATTAAATTTTGGAATAATATGTTCAAGTGCTTTTGACCAAGAAATTAAATTGCTATATTTATTAATCATAGGCGGATTAGTCAAAGAAATTAAGTCTTCATTTAAGAAAGGATTAAGAAATTCTAAGACCTTACTTTTCAAATTGGAAGTTGTTTCAGAAGCTCCTGAATAAGACTTTAAGGCCTCTAAAATTTTTTCTATTTCCATATTAATTTCTGGATGAATCTTTGCTAATTCAGTTATTTCAATTGTTTCAATAATCGTCAAATTTCCTAAACAATAAGACTCTAAGCGTCCAGATTCTATAATTTCATTAATATCCATATTCATTTTTACTAAAGTGTTTTCTCAAAATTAATAATGCACTTCTCGTCCTGCTTTTTACTGTACCTAAGGGAATTTTCAATAAATCCGATACTTCCTGTTGTGTATATCCAAGATAATACTGAAGATCTATCAATTTCCTATGGTCATCTTCCAAAACTTTTAATTCCTCCGAAAACCCAATATTATCCAGTTGAAGCATTTCCGGAGCATGCTCTACACTATATACGAGAGAATCTTCATTTTGGATCATTTTTAGATTAGAAAAGTGTGAACTTCGATAAAAATCAATAGCAATATTTCTAGCTACAGATATTAACCAAGTATAAAGTCTTCCTTTCTCAGGATTATACAAATGAATGCTTCTCCAGATTTTTACAAATGTATCCTGAAGCAAATTTTCACATTCTGAAGGATCAGGAATAATTTTATTAATAATTGAATAAAGGGATTCTCCAAAGCCATCATAAAGCTCAGAAAAAGCTCCTTGATCGCCTTTTATCAAGTCTTGAACCAATAATTCTTCTGATCGCAGCATAGACTGAAATTTACCTTCAAGTAATTTAAGACAAAATTAAAAAACAATAGGTTACTTAGATCCATAAAGTCAAAAAATTGGTACTTATTTAAAATTAAAAGCAGATGAATGATTATCATTTTGTAACTCATTGGAAGTTTATTGCTTGTTGCGAAGAAGTTTATAAAATCCTTGAAGATGTTGAAAATCTTTCTATTTGGTGGCCTAGTGTTTACCTAGATGTTAGAATCATCCATTGTGGATCTGTTGATGATAATGGAAAGGTGGTAGAATTACTTACTAAAGGTTGGCTTCCTTACTTATTGCGATGGAAATTTAAAGTCATTGAATCTAACTATCCACATGGATTCACTATAGAGGCCTTTGGAGATTTTGTTGGAACCGGTATATGGAGTATTGACCCTTCAACTGATGCTGGATATTGCAATGTTATTTATGATTGGAACATTCAAGCCGAAAAACCATTACTTAGAAAATTTAGCTGGTTATTTAAACCATTGTTTGCCGCGAACCATAAATGGGCCATGAAAAAAGGTGAAGAGAATCTCAAATTGGAAATTCTTCGACGAAAAAATAAAATAAAGGTACCTCTTCCTGAATGTCCTACATTTCTTCATAATGTATTAAAACTCAAATTGGTTGGATAATGCAAATGAGCAGTAATTGACTATTAGTATGTAATTTCAAAAATTAAAAAAGTCCCCAACAAATTTTAAAAAAAATTGAGGACTTTTAATAATTGATAATATTTTTCTAACTTAAATTTTTACCCATTTAAAGGTTTTAATAGTTTTTCCATTTTCTTTCACTAGCAACAAGTAAAATCCACCGACAAATTCTTGTGAACTAAATTCAATTTGATTAGTTCCACCACCTAAATTCCTGGTAACATTGTAAACCGATTTTCCATCTATATTCACCAGACCAAAATCCAAATTAGTATTTCTTAATAAATCTATCTTAAGTACAATTGCATCTTTACTTTGGCTTTGACTAAATTGAATATCAGAACCCGTCAAGTCAACATTTCCAGTATTTATTTCGCAACTTAGAGTTCTTCGAATCTGTCCACGAATCTCACCTCCCGCATTTGCAGCAGTATGAACATTCATATAAGCTCCATCACTGTCTATTTTTCCTGCAACTAAACCAGTCACATCTACTACTCCTGAAGAATAAGGTGCAGGAGTAAGAATAGGCAATAAAACCGAGCCACTCACTCCAAATGCCGCACCATGAATATGCGCTGCAGTTGCATCTCCAGTCAAATCATTTACTATTAAAGAGTAATCTAATTCTGTATTTGCTTTATTTACGGATACATATGCTGCACCATAGCCATTGACTGATTTTTTAGGACTCTCCTGATCACCGCACAGGTCAAATGCAAATGATTTCATATTATTATTCTCAAATTGCCCTCTGATTTCACCGCCAGGATTAGCTGCCGAATGAATGTTAAAATACAGTTCGTCTTTCATAAATGCAGTTTTATTCAGATCACTCATTGGAATGGTTCCGCCATAAATTCCTGGAAATAATGCAGTCAATCCCATAACTACGGGACCCGCTACTCCTGCAGCAGCTCTATGAATATGTGCAGCAGTTGCAACAATACCTTCGGAAAATACAACATAATTAAGTGAATCAAAAAGAGGATAATTTAAGTATGCATATCCATAAGCTTTAGCATTTGTAACAACAGGTGGTGTCTCCTGAGAACCATTTAAGATAGAACTTGAGGCGATTGGTTGTGGAGAAACAATCTGTCCACGTATTTCACCATTCGGGAATGCAGCCGTATGAATGTTGACATATATTCCAACATCTAGAAAAGTAAAAAAGGTTTCTAAAGTGGCAATTTGATCCGTTATGTCTCCAGTTATAATATTTGTAGTTGTTAAAGGTATAAGTACAGGTCCATTAGTAGAATCATTACCTTTGTGTATATGCGCACCCGTTGGAGGACCGCTTAAACCAGTGTAAAATATTTGATAATTGAATCGGGTTAAATTGGAAGAAAAACGCAATACTCCCAAACCAATACCTTTAGATGCATTAGCAGGAATCTGATTAGCGCCATTTAACACAAAAGGAAATAGTATTTCTGATCTCAAATTCAACTGGCTTCGAATTTCGCCACCTGGATTAAGAGCGGTGTGGACATTGACATATAGATCTCCAATAACTGCATTTGCAACAAAATTTGGAGGTGTAGCGATCCTTCCTTTAATTCTATTGCCTGTAATAAAGCTACTTAAGTCAATAATAACAGGTCCATTGGAATTTTCATCACCAAGATGGATATGACATCCCGTTACATTCCCAGACAATTTAGTAAAGCTACCGTGGATATTAATCTCCTTTCCATCTTCTGATAGCAGAAAGGTGACCAATCCCAATGCATCCCCTAGAATCCCGGGTACTTGTTTAATTGTACTTAATTCAGCTACAAATAACATCTGTCCATTTTCGGCTTTTACTTGAAAGTTAAGCAAAAATAAAAGAGCAAATGTTCCAATAAAATATGAAGTAAATCTTCTTTTCATAATATAAAATTTAAGGTTAAAAATAATCCTATAGAGCAGATGAATGAGATAGGAATATGGGAAGATCAAACAAAGATAAACTTTTTAGTCCAAATCCAATTAATTTGAATGGACTAAAGTGAATTATTTTCTATTACGAGCATTAGCTTCGATACAGAATAAGCTTTTGCAGAGAATTTTTGAATAATAATTTGGAATAAATAGATATAATTACATATTTGACCTCTATTTATTAACATATCAATCAACTTTGTTATTCAAACTCAGAACGAGTTGTAAATAAACCAAAATTACTTTATCCTTAGAATCATAAAGTGAGGAATGCGTAAACATAGGCTAATTTAGATAACTTTTATTGGGCTCTTAAAATGTTTTTCAGCATCGACAGATTGATCTATTGTCCAATTTCTAATCTCATGGGACTTAACCAAAATTAAGTCAAGTTTAATAGAATAATAAATTTTTTATACTCATTCAAACCGTACTTTTGCGTCAAATTTAAAAATGATTCTGAAAGAGACTATTCTTACAACCTTTAGTATTTCTATCATTGTATTTATTCTAGCTGAGATGGTGTTTAACCAGTATCATCAAAAACAACTCTATACGGTTAAAGGTACTATTTCGAATTTTTACTTGATGTGTCTTAATCTTGGTTTTGATTTTTTATTGAGGTTTGTGACTTTCGTTGCACTTTCGTTTGCTTTTGACTATCATTTTTTTAAAATACAAAATGTTTATATTTACTGGTTTGCTTTAATAGTTTTAGAAGATTTAATGTATTACTTACTTCATGTTGTTGATCATTATTGTAGGCTTTTCTGGGCAATTCATGTTACCCATCATTCTTCAACAGAATTTAATTTAACGGTTGGGTTTAGGTCATCTGTTTTTCAACCATTTTATCGCTTCTTGTATTTTATTCCTTTGGCCTTCATTGGATTTGAGCCATTAGACATACTTTTTATTTATTCTGCTACACAAATTTGGGGAATTCTTGTTCATACCAAAACCATAAATAAACTTCATCCTATCATAGAGTTTATATTTGTTACTCCGAGTCATCACAGGGTTCATCATGGTTCGAATGTTGAGTACTTAGATAAAAACATGGGAATGCTTTTAATTATTTGGGATCGGCTCTTTGGCACCTTTCAACCTGAACTTGAATCCATTCAACCAATCTACGGCCTTACCAAAAATGTAGAACAAAAAGATGCTCTAAATATTGTCTTTCACGAATGGAAAGCGATGTGGCGCGATGTTACACAATCCAATTTAACCCTATTACAAAGATTAAAATATATCTTTCTTCCCGCTGGATGGAGTCACAATGGAAGAAGTCAGACCGCCAGTCAGATGAGGAGACAAGTAAAACCATAATTAGAAACTTTCTTTTCGAGAAATAAAATCTCTTAAAAATATGTCCTTTGAACTTCTTTGGGACGCACTATCGGAGTTTTAGGTAAAAAGGAAATATCGACAAAATTAATTTTTCCATTTGGAGCAATTTCCAATATTACGGACTGGTAGGGTTTAAACTCTACTTTAATCTTTTGGTTTTTCCCAACGATATTCAGCGTAAATTCCATTGTTTTCGACTTCGAAACAAGCGACTGACCTGAGTATATTGGATATTGTAAATTCTTAGAAGCCCATTGAGCCAAAAAAAGATATTTGGTTCCATTTTTTGCC
>JBDSHL010000244.1:0-7779 GCA_039918515.1 Saprospiraceae bacterium
GTGGAAAAAACAACAATCCAATATATTTTATTAAGGTAAACATTATTGTCCCTAATTTCTCCATTGAAGTGTAATCTACATATTGCCCATTGACATATTTAAGGAAGGGATTATTCATTAATTCATAAGAATGACCTGCGATTGGATTCCAACCAAGTATCTGAGCTCTGCAAAATAAAAATATAAAACAAGGAATAAGTAAATAGAAAAAAAGCTTTAAGCTTTGTCCAAAAGTCTTGTCCATCAATAAATAGACTCCCATTGGAATAAGTATTAAAAAAGAAATACTGTTCTCTTTGGCAAATAGTCCAAGGCATAAACACAGACCGCTTAAAAGTAACTGTTTAGAAGATTTTGATTCAGTCCATTTAAGGGCAAACCAAAATGAGCCCATAGAAAACAATAAAGCTAATATTTCATCCATTCCTTTGATATTCGCAACACATTCAGTATGGATAGGATGTATTGCAAATAATAAAGATGCAATGAAGGCAATAGTTTTTGAATTTTCCTTGAATTTATTTTTTAATAATTCGCCTAGTACCTTATAGAAAAGTACGCATAATCCAGCGAATGCAAGTATAGTCATTAAGTGAAAGAAGAATGCATTGGAACCAACTATTTCATAGACTATTGCAAATAGCACCAATGATAAGGGACGGTAACGTCCTCCCGAAACGAGTTTGTCTTTGCCTTCTGTTTTGAAAAATCCTCTGAAAGTATCTTTTCCGAGAATATCTGAAATACCGCTAAATCCTTTTGTTACGAATTCGTTTTTAACAATAACGATACTATCATCTACTGCAAAATCATTTAACAAGGTATTACCATAAAGTAGAATTACGATTAAAATAAGAAAGACTTTATGATTCTTTTCAGACTTTATTATTGAGTTATACAGACTTTCAAACATAATTACTTTTTTGCGTAATTCAATTATTCCATTGTGCTATAGACATCCTGCACATCTTCATCATCTTCCATCTTATCCAATAATTTATTTACATCTTCTTCTTGTTGTGGGCTTAGTTTTTTAGTCATTGTTGGAATTCTATCTAAACTGGATTCAATGATTTCCATATTATTTGTTTCAAAATAATTTTGAAGTTTGCCAAAGGCATCAAAAGGACCAAAAATTATTATCTCTTCACCTTCCACAACCAGTTCTTCACAACCACAATCTATTAGTTCCAATTCCAAATCTTCTGGATTAATATCTTCTGTTTTTTTAATTCTAAAATTACATTTATGATCGAACATAAAACTTACTGATCCGGTTACTCCTAAGCTGCCATTGAATTTATTGAAGTATGACCTTACATTTGCGACAGTTCTTGTAGGATTGTCAGTAACTGTTTCCACCAATACCGCAATTCCATGCGGTCCATATCCTTCATAAGTAATAATTTCAAGATCTTTCTCATCTTTGGAAGATGCTTTTTTTATGGCTGCATCCAGTCTGTCTTTAGGCATATTGACAGCCTTTGCATTTTGAAGAGCAGCGCGAAGTCTTGGATTATTGGCAGGATTGGTTCCTGAGGATTTAACAGCCATGAAAACATCTTTACTTATTCTTGCAAACTGTTTACTCATTTTTGCAAATCGCTTAAACATCTTATGTTTTCTTACTTCAAATATTCTTCCCATTTATTGATGCATTTATTTGTTTGGCAATTATATTATTTTCTTAAAGTTTTATTTTTAATAAATGTGCTTTTATTAATTATAGGGTTTTTGCATATTCATCAATTTGCCACCGATAGATGGATCTAAACGATAAGCTGCTTTCATTGTTTCTGTTGCAATAGCTTTATCTCCTTTTTTGAAATAGGTATTCGCTAAATTTACAATCATCATAGCATTATTAGGTTCCAATTTTATAGCTCTGTTAAAAAAATCTATTGACTGATCAAATTCTTTATTCGCACCATATGCAATTCCCAATGATTCCAGAACTCTTGCATCATTTGGTTTGATTTTTAGAGATCGCATTAGAAGATCAATGGCTTTATCAAGATCTTCATTTTTTAAGGCAAGTTGACGGCCATGTTCTCTATAGCACACTTGAAGGTTTCTAATGACATCGCTTCCAGTTGGTACCAAATCTAAATACTTCTCATAATTAGTTGCTGCTTTATCATAATCTTTTTTTAGATAATAAAGGTTACCTGTAAGATAAATCGCATTGGCATGTTTAGGATATAACTGGATAGTTCGTTCAAGATGAGGCAATGCTTCAGCAATTAAAGAATTCGTTGTACTTGTATCCTTGGAATTTTTAATCTTATCAATTAAATGATAAGCTAATTCACTATGGGCTTTAATACTATTGCTTGAGATCTGAACATCTTTTGAAAATAAAGCGTATTCGTTTTTCCAATCGAAGTTCCTAGAAAATGTTTTAGCTGAATAAAGTATTAGTACTAAGCTAAGCAAACCAAATGCAATTTTTGGTTTGGATTGTAACAAGTAGTTTATTCCATATGCTGCTATCATACAAAATCCTAGAGACGCAGTAAATGCAAATCGTTCACCCATTGGCGTACCCATAGGAAAGAATAAATTACTTATAAAAAGTAATGGAAGAACTAATGCTATTATACCATAACTTAGGATTGAGTTTTGTTTTCTTTTGACAACAGCAAGAATAATGAGAAAGATAATTAACAATAAGGAAATAAATGGAATGCTAGAAAACAAACTTTGAAGTTTAACATGAAGTGGAAAATAATCGTGAGTCAGAGGATGAGGAAACACCATCAATTGAAGATATTTACCTAGAGAATAAAAAATCATACCTAATCTTTCAATCAGGCTTGCATCTGTGACATTGGCTCCTCGTATTCTTAGAAATGGATTGGTTAATACATCCCTAGATACATCAGAAAAATTATCGAAGCCAATTACTTTGTACCTTATCGCAATATAACATAATAAAGCGGTTACAATGGGCAAGGTAACAAGTAATATACTTTTCCAATTTGTTTCTTTGAATAAAATTAATCCTAGAGGAATTAAAAATAAAAAATTAATCGCACTTTCTTTGGAAAAAATAGAAAGAGCAAAAAAGAAAAAACTAAATATTAGATTGTTGACCTTCCTAGAATTTAAATATTGAATAGATTGAAGACTTGCCAAAATTGCAAAAAGTAAAGAACTTATTTCATCCAATCCTTTTACATTGCTTACCACTTCTGTATGTATCGGATGAACTGTAAAAAGCAAAGCAGTAAGAAAAGCCATAGGATTTGCTAAGTCGGGAAATTTCGTAGATAATAATTTGCTTACTAACTGATAAATAGTTATTACGAGTAATCCAAAGACCAGAATATTGAGCAAGTGATAGTACATTGGATTCATTCCAAATGCAGGATAGAGCATTGCAAAGACAACCAAAGTAAGTGGTCGGTATCTTCCTCCCGTTACACTAACTCCGCTTTGATCATCCATAAAAAACCCTTTGAATGAATCATGAGTCAATATATCTTTAATTCCAGAAAATCCTTTTTTGACATATTCGTTCTTTTTCAATACAATATTGTCATCTAATACAAAATCGTTATTTATAGTATTGGCATAAATTAGAATTGCTGTACAGAACAAGATTATTCTGTGCCATTTCGATTGATTTAAGAAAGCAACTAAAAAACTACTCATTTAAAAAATTTGTATATAATAATTCTGTTTATATAATCAGATAGGCAAAGATACTCAGATTCTTCCCTTTAGGATCATTAATAGAGGAAAATACATGACTTAGGAATTAAAAAATTCTCGCTACAGGATAGATATTATAGTAAGGTTCAACGAATTTAGATTTTTGGTAGATATAATTCAACTTTTGATCCATTTTTAAGGAATGAAGGCTATCAATTGCCAAATATTCTTGGTAACTTTTGTTGAGTTCAGGCCTTCCAACTAATTCCTTATCTGCTATAGGTGCAAAGGCATAATCAGAGAAATATTCTTTTCTCATAAGAATACCATCGAAAAAATTCCAAGCAAAATAAGAATCGTCTGATTGTGGTTCAAGTGTTTCAAGGATGTAATTGACATTTTCCTGATTAGTGGATACGATAATGTCGCCCTTATAAAATGGATAACTTAATTGTTCTTCTATAACTTTGACTTGAGAATGGAGGAAGTGATTTTCGTATGGAGTGGTAGGCGATTTATACTCTTCAATCCGATAATATCGACCAAAAATAAGGGTGTCAGATTCGAGATTAGAGTATTGAATTCCATTTCTTTTTAAATTCTCAAGTACTGATTCATAAGCCTGAGGTATGATATAATATTTAGGTTTAATAGCATGAGCAGCATTAATGTAATGTTGATAAAAGGGAATACTTTTAAGAATTACTTTTCTTCTATCATAGGCCAGCATTGAATCATTAATATTAGGATAGAATTTTATAACTGTCGGGAAAGTTTTCATTTGAAGAGAATCCATTCTCTGCAGATTAATTTTCCATTTTAAAGGATAGACCAATTGTTGCAGACTCTCTTCTAATGCCTTAGATCTAATTTGAATTATTTCATCTTTATACAAACTTGTATACTGAGAGATAGTGTTTAAAATATTTAAGGTGGAATAAACTCTTATTGGAAAAGATTTGAGCATATGTGTCTCAATGATAAAAGGTAAGGCATGAAATAAACTCGCATATCCGGAACTATATCTTGACTTATCATTGAATGCAAATATTCCATCTTCCATCTTTTCCTCAAATTCAACATATGGAATCATTTCATCTCCGATTTCTTTCATATGTTCATATAATTCTGGAATCATTTTTTCGTACATAAAATCTCCTAGAACTGGATTTAATTTTGAGCGCATACTGGCTAGAAGACTAATCTGATAAGGATAGTCTGCACCATCTGTTGTATGATTATCAATAAAAATATCAGGCTTCCAGAGTTGATAACCAGATGCGAAAGTTTTAGCATTTCTTGAATCTTGCTTGACGAAATCTCTATTCAAATCCAGATTATTCGAATTGCCACGGAATCCATAATATTCTGGGCCGTTCTGATTTGTTCTGGAAGTATTGTTTCTTCTAAGACACCCTCCAACATTATATACGGGTACAATTACAAAACTTAAGTTTTTCAATAATTCTTTTGTTTCTTTTTTCTTAACCAATTCTCTGGCAAAAATCATAGAAGCATCAATACCTTCTGGTTCGCCCGGATGTATGCCGTTATTAATCCAAATAATAAGTTTATTTTTTTTTCTGATGGATTTTGGATCTTTTAGACCATCTTCATCAACAACAACAAGATGAATAGGAAGTCCTACATCAGAAGGCCCAATTTCTGTAACAGTTATTTCTTTGAATTTCTTATCTAATAGCTTATAATAATCAATGCATTCTTGATAGGTTGCAGTTACATTATTGTTTTGTTCAAAGACTGTCTGTAAATCTTGACCAGATAGGGCAATTGAAGGAATCACCAATGCAAAAATAAAAAATATCTTCATCATACAGCAAAAATATAAATTAATTAGGGATACTGGTAAAACCTTATATAAGATATCTTAATTTTAACTAATTTTACAGGTTAAATCTCATAAAAATGTCCTCAGAACTAATCTACCTATTCATTGGCTTACTGATTGGTATAATCATAGTTATCTATAATAAATTAAATTCTGTACCAAAGTCAAATCTGGATTCACTTCAAGTCAAATTTACAGAAATTACCACAGATCTAGCATTACAAAACGACCGGCTGAAAACGCTGCAATCTGATTTGCTAACTTCCAAAACTCAATTGTCAGAAAAACTCGAAACTAATTCTAAATTAATTCAGGATAAAGCAAGTCTAAGTGCAAGTATTGAGAAATTAGATCAATTTCTTCTACAATTTAAAAAGGATCTCGAGATTGAGAAAAATACTAATCTAAGGCAACAAGAAGAAAACAATAGAATGCTTCGTATGACAAGTGATCTAAGTGCTAATAATTCGTTTCTGCAAGAAAAGTTAAATAACCAGAAATCTGAAATTGAAGAATTTCGGCGTTCTTCCCATATTGAATTTCAAAATATGGCAACTAAAATATTAGACGAAAAAGTCAGTAAGTTCACACAATCGAATAAGGAAAATATCGATATTATCTTAAAACCATTGGGTGAGAATCTTGAGCAGTTTAAGAAGAAAGTTGAAGAAACTTATGACATAGAATCCAAGCAAAGATTTTCTCTTGAAGCTAGAGTAAAGGAATTGATGGAACACAGTAATCGTATCTCGCATGAGGCCAATAATCTTACCAACGCGTTAAAAGGTCAATCCAAAAAGCAGGGAAATTGGGGAGAAGTTATTCTTGAAAGTATTCTTGAAAAATCCGGTTTGCAAAAAAATCGTGAATACCAATTACAAGCAACAATAACGAATGACGACGATCAAATGCTTCGACCTGATGTGTTGATTTTTTTACCTGAAGAAAGGACCATTGTTATTGATTCCAAAGTTTCACTTGTTTCTTATGACAGATATTGTTCTTCTGAACTAAAGGAAGATCAGGAACTACATTTAGCTGTACATTTGAAGTCCATCTACAATCATATTGACGAGTTAAGCAAGAAAAGATATGATGAAGTTGCCAAAGGACTCGATTTTACAATGATGTTTATTCCTATAGAACCTGCTTATTTATTGGCTATTCAGGAAGATCCAGAGTTGTGGTCTTATGCTTACAATAAAAGAATTTTATTAATTTCTCCTACTAATTTAATTACAGCTTTAAAGCTTGTAAGTGATTTGTGGAAGCGCGATCAACAAAGTAAGAATGCCTTAGAAATTGCCAAGCAGGGAGAGCGATTGTATGAAAAACTAGTAGGTTTTCTAGACACTATGGAAGATATTGAAAGACATATTAGCAGAACTCAGGAAACATTTGTTAAAGCAAAAAGGCAATTGAAAGAGGGCAAAGGCAACCTAATTGGGCAAGCTATCCGATTAAAAAATATGGGAATAAATTCTGATAAAGAAATTCCAGGACCTATGTTGACAGGAGAACTAGAGGAGGAGGATTAATAAAAAGAACAATTGTCGGTAAATAAGTGAAAATATTAAAAATATCATTGTAATTCAATTTCAAATAATGTCGGCCATAATTTACCGGTCACAAAAAAACTCTGTGTGGTTTTATTATAGGCGATTCCATTTAATACATTAGCAGAAATATTCAAATCTTTTACTTCATTGGTTAAATCTGAGAGATTTAAAATTGCAACTACTGATCCAGTCTCAGCATTTATTTTATAGATATAATCGGACTCCCATTGATTAGCAAATATGAATCCATCTACATATTCAAGCTCATTTAGTCGACTTACTTTTCCATTTTTTTCTTTAACAAATATAGTCTTTTCTAATTTAAAGTCTCCGGGATGATAAAAGAATAAAGTATTTGATCCATCACTAACAATGATTGATTTTCCATCTGTTGTACAACCCCAACCTTCAGTATTAAGAGGAAATGTTTTAATTTCCTTTAGAGTGTTTACATCATAAAGAAATACAATATGGTTTTGCCAACTTAATTGGTAGATGATTTCATTCAAGATACAGATTCCTTCTCCAAAAATGGAAGCAGCAGACTGGATTTCAGTTATAGCCTGACCAGTATGGTAGTCAATCTGCATAATTTTTGATTTCCCTTCTAGGCCTGTGCTTTCATACAACTTGTCATTATGCCATAATAGACCTTGTGTAAAGGAAGATGGATTGTGAGGGTATTTGTTTAATACTTTATATTTAAGTTTAGGT
>JBDSHL010000245.1:0-1918 GCA_039918515.1 Saprospiraceae bacterium
TCTTGGCTTTCAGATTCCGGTTGTTCGGCTCTTTAGAGTTTTGCAATTCCTTTGAATCGCTTCCTTTTTAAATTAAAATCATGCCTGGCACACAAAATATTTTACTCCTCCGGAGTATTTTTTAATAGTTGGCTGAATTGTTATAAATTTCCTTACCTTAATTTTGAGCCCTCAATACTACCTATTTCACTTCAATCAAGTAATTCTACAAAAAATTGACCAAGGAAAACAAATTTGGTGCATTATGCTTTACCTTTAGACAGGATTTGAAAATGAACTTAAAAAGCGTCTTTGCCCTTATTTTTACACATCTTGTAAGCCAGGCAATTACTCAATGTAACCCATATTTCAAGTCTCCTTTAAGTTCCCGTCCTACTTATTATAACATTGACGCTCAACTAGATGAATCAACCAAGCAAATTAAAGCATCTCAATCCATTCAATATATTAACCAAAGCAAGGTTGCAATACACGAACTTAGGTTCTATATGTACCTCAATGCATTCAAAAATACAAATTCTACTTTCTTAAAAGGCACCACTAATATCTTCGGACAAACCTTAGCCAATAGAAAATCTGATGAATGGGGATGGATTGATATTCAAGACTTATATATTACACAGAAACAAATCCAATATGATTTACAAAATAAATTTAAATATATAAGTTTAGATGATGGGAATGAATCAGATCAAACTGTACTTCAAGTAGAATTAGAAAAAGAAATACTTCCTGGTGATACTGCAACTATTGAATTGAATTGGATGGCAAAAATGCCAAAGACTATTATAAGGGCAGGATACAATCAAGATTTTTATTTATTCTGTCATTGGTTTCCGCAACTTGGTGTTTTTGAAGAATCCATAGAAGGTAAATGGCAATGGAATTGTCATCAATTTTTTCGTGCAACAGAATTTTATGCTGACTTTGGTGTATATGATGTAAATATTACAGTTAATAAGAAATTTATTATCGGCGCAAGTGGTTGTCTTATTTCCGAACAAACAAATAAGGATAATACAATTACAAGGAAGTATCATGCTGAAGATGTGATTGATTTCACTTGGGCGATAAATACAGATTGCAAAGTCATTGAAGATAGATGGCGTAATACCCAGATTAGAATATTACTGCCCAATGATTATTCAAATTTAACCGAACGATATCGCTTCATTCTAAAATTCGCATTAGAATATCTCGATGTACATGTAGGATCTTATCCCTACCCGATTATAACTGTGGTCTGTCCACCATTTCATGCCTTGCGATCCGGACTTATGGAATACCCCACTTTGATTACGACAGGATCATTCTACAAGATGCCTACTGGAATTCGCACCACAGAATCTTTACTAGTTCATGAATTCGTCCATCAATACTTTATGGGAATGGTTGCTTCCAATGAAAAAGAAGAACCCTGGTTAGATGAAGGCTTTGCAACTTACTTTGAGGATAGAATAATAGATGCAGCTTATGGGAAAAAGAAATCCTTAATAGATATTTTGGGATTTCATTTGGACAATAGAGAACTTACAAGATCAGAATATACTGGAATGAAAAATCCAAGCGAAGGAATAGTTGCAAGACCAGCTTGGGAATTCTCTCAATCGAACCATAAATCTTTAATATACAGTAAGACTGCAAGTACTCTGCATTCTATTCAGAATATCATTGGTGAAGATCAAATAGATAACATCATTCAAACTTATTTCAATAAATGGAAATTTAAACATCCACGAGGACAAGATTTAATGAGTGCATTTAATGTAGAACTTAAGAAAATGAAGGACACTAGCCTTGCTCACATGACTTATCAATTATTAGAACAATCTATTTATCAAGCTCATTCACTTGATTATAGAGTTGTTCAAATTTCCAATGATTTGGCTTCTCATTCTCAAGGAATATATGGAATAAA
>JBDSHL010000246.1:0-2831 GCA_039918515.1 Saprospiraceae bacterium
CGATGAGTGCCATTTCCGGTGATAAAGATCAAAGAGCACTGTTTGAAGAAGCATTAGATGCCATGGCGGATGATGTAAGTTCTAAAGTAGGAGAAATGGAACAATTTATGGAATTGTCTGAAAACTTCATGTCTTCGGTAGATCTTCAGAATGGAGTCTTTGAAGTCGAAGGATTAAAGATGTTGGAGAAATGGGAAGCAAATGGTGTATCAAGAATACTGGGAGGGGAGAAGGCGCAAATTGTCTCTGAAGATAAATCCTTCATATTAAATAAGGAAATACCTGAAAGAGCAGACCAAACTCTTGATAATCCATATGATAGTCTTTTTAAATAACTCATGTTTATTGCTAATATCATTTTAATTTAAATTTATGTATGTTTTTAAATTTGGTGGCGCTTCAGTTAAGGATGCAAATGGGATTAGAAATGTGTGTTCAATCATTAAAAATCATGTTCCAACGATACCGCTGATTGTTGTAGTTTCCGCAACTGGCAAAACTACCAATGCACTTGAAAAGGTAATCGACCTAAAATTTATTAATATCCAGGATTCGTTATCAGAACTTGAACGAATTAAAAATGTCCATTTAGACATCATCAATGATTTATTTAATGAAGTTCCCAATCAATTAATCAATGATGTCACAGAACATCTTGTAGAAGCTGAATGGATTATTGAGGAAACACGTGATATGAGTTATGATTACGTTTATGATCAGATCATTGGAATTGGAGAGTTGCTTTCATCAAGGATTCTTGCATTTTATTTGCAATCTATTGATATGTCATGTGAATGGGTCGATGCCAGATCTATGATTATTACAGATGATACTTGGAGAGAAGGACGAATTAAATGGATGGAAACCAATCAAAAAATTCAACAACTCTGTTTGCCTTTTGTGAATTCCAATAAAATTGTTTTGACGCAAGGATTTATTGGAGCCACTTCAGAGAACAATACAATAAGTTTAGGTAGAGAAGGATCTGATTATACGGCTGCAATTATTTCGGCAGCCCTTGATGCAAAATCTATGACGATTTGGAAGGATGTACCAGGCGTATTTACTGCAGATCCAAAGGTTTTCGCTAATGTCACCAAATTAGACCGGTTATCCTTCCTTGAAGCCATTGAGATGACTTATTATGGTGCAAAGGTTATTCATCCAAAAACGATCCAGCCTTTAAAATCTAAAAATATCCCTCTTCATGTAAAATCATTTATTCATCCTGAAGAAAGTGGAACACTTATATTTGGAGAAATTGAACGTGAGTATCCACCTATTGTAGTTTTGGAATCTAATCAAGCATTAATACATTTCTCATCTAAAGATCTATCATTCATTGCTGAAGATCATTTGGCTCACTTATTTGAATTGTTTGATAAGTTGAGAATTAAAGTAAATATCATGCGAAATACTGCGATTTCATTTACCGTTTGTATCTCTAATGACAAGTCTAAAATAAATGCCTTAATTCAAGAAGTTGAAAAATTATTTACTGTAATCATTGATCCAGATCTGGATCTGTATACAATTAGACATTGCAATGACACCATGCTTCCACAATTATTGGAGGGAAAGATTATAATAATGGAAGAAAAAATCAGAAAAACTGTACAGGTTGTAGTCAAGGTAGCTCCTAATATTGTACATATTAAGTAATGCAAAGCCGGAGTGGGGTAGTAGACAAAAATTAACTTATAAATTCATATTTAATTTCAAGCTCATCCATTATGCCAATGGCTTCTTCGTTGTAATTAATAAAGAAGTACATAATTTTTTCAGAATATTCTAGGCTCTTAATTTCTTCAACAGAAGAACAAATGTCACTTAATACCAATAATAAAGTACTAAGAAAGTAGTCTTTACTCTTTTCTTCTGAAAGTATGTATTCAAAATTAACAAATTGTAGGATGACATTTCTCTCTTCAATCCACTCTAAGTCGATCAAGCAATCAAATAATGCATCTAAATTATTTCCGTAATATTCTGGAAATTTCAACTTGCTGCTTACTTCACTATGAAAATCAGCTTCAGTGGTACAACACTTACCGTCAATTTCGACATAAAAAGAAGGTTTTAATTCTTGAGTTAAGATGGTATCATTAGGAAGAATATTGATGATGAACGGTTTCAAATTTATGATTTAATTTTTGTAAATGTTTTGTAATGGTCATTGGTATAATATGCACTGTTATCAGATCCTGTTATAAGTCTTTCTGTACCCCTATTCTGATTTTTAACTTTGGGATTGACATCCCATTCCCAATATTTAATTAAATCAGAATTCTTATTATAAATGGGCAATTTTTTTTCTCTATTGGTGAAGATACGCCCTCCAACATATCCTTGCGGCGCATTTTTATTTTTGAGTACATAATCTAATATTTCTAAAACCTTAGGTGAAATATTCGGACTATTGTCAGATGAATTCTGTTCGGTTTTATTTTCTTGTTGGCTTCTATTTTCAGTTTTGGATTGGGTTGGAGTAGACTGCCCAGTCTCCATTTCTTTGTTTCGAGTAAAATACTTAAAAGCAAAAAATGCTAAAAGCAATATTAATAATAAAACAAACTGAATATTGGCTTTTTTGTCAAAGAAGCTCATTCGTTTAACTTAATATTTTTCTGAACCAAGCTCTTGTGTTAAATCCTAGAATATACATGCAAGGAACTACCAATAAGGTCAAGAAAGTTGAAACAATAAGTCCAAAAATAATAGTCCAAGCTAAAGGTCCCCAGAAAGCAACGTTATCACCTCCTAAATAGAATTTTGGATTAAAATCTGTTATTAAACTTGCAAAATCCATATTTAATCCAATGGCAAGTGGA
>JBDSHL010000247.1:0-17972 GCA_039918515.1 Saprospiraceae bacterium
ATTATACCGCCTAGTAAAACTTAATATACAATTGTGCGTAGCGAAAATTGGACCAAATATCATTTCAAAGCGGTATAAGTTAAAGGCAATTTTGAAGAAGACGATCTACATAATAAAAATGAAATTCGACAAACACATTCCGACTAGCCGACTAAAACCCTACATCAAATACTTTGTGGTTTCGGAGAACAAGAAATAATATTAATTATACCTTCTTTTCAAGAACCACTCGCTGTCATTAATTCGAATGCCAAGATTTAATTTGATATATTTTTCTGTAATGAAATTTTGTAATTTGGATTGACCTAGTTCGATTCCAAGATTAACAACACATAATTGTCTTTGAAAATTAAATGCAGTTGCCATTCCTAAAGTAACTCCGTAATTTGTTAAGCTTTCATCATTTAATGAAAGATATCCTTTCTCATAGAATCCTCCTATTCGATATTGACTTCTCTTAAGAACGTTACCGTAACCCGTATTATCTGGTTTGATCCATCCACCTAATGAGAAGTAAGAGTCATTGACCAATTCCCCTTTATTTCCTTCAAAAAGTTTAGCCGAACCCCAGTTTTCTAATCCGGCGTCTAATACAATTCCTGATTTTTCTTTATTGTTATAGGAAATTCCTCCAACGAGTTTGAAAGGAATATCACTTTTACTTATGTCATTATCTTGGAACGACAAAGTATCTATGATAAGTCCTACAGGATTTAAATTTAAAACTGAAGTATGTAAGGAATAACGTGACATATTTAATCGCGATGGCAATCCAATTAAAAGGCTGTAATTTAAAGCTTTGGCTTTTACAGATTTATCTTTAGTAATTTCTTTTTGATTTAAAAATTGTTGATAAATAAATGAAAACTGAGTACTGATTCCTGATCCAAAATATCGATCAACATAATTATCCTGAGCTGCAGGAATTACGCCACTCAAATTAAAGGTTTGATCATATTCTAAATTGCCAAAAATGTAACCAAGGTTCATTCCAGCGGCAAAGTTTTTATATTTATAACCCACGCCAATCTGAAATTGATTTAAGCCTCCTGAACCATTTAGCCTTCTTAAATAATTTCCTATACTTGAACTATCTTCAATCAAATAGCTATATGAAGTACTCGAAAAAGGCAACAATCCTACACTCAATCCAAATTTGTGTTTACGCTCCTTATGCTCAAGAGCTTCATTAATAGTATTATGAAGTGGTATTCCAATTTGCAAGTAAGAAAGAGTACCTGAAAGATCCTGTACAGAATTGTTAAGATTGGAAATTTCTTTTTTCTTTACATTAAATCCTATTTCTGCATCTGTAAATCTAAGGAAACCCAAGCTTGCTGGGTTCATCGAATTATATTCTTCGGGAGAAGTGTAAGCCAATCCCGCGTGTCCGCATCCTTGTGAAAAAGGGGAATAGGTCCTAGATAGACTCCCATAACCATATCTGGATAATGGTAAAAACTCATTACTCTGAGCCAGTAGATTAGAAATTAACGCAAGTACAATGAGTAAGAAAAATGTATATTTCATCTAGTGTTTACTATTTCATTTAAGCCACGAAGGACTAAAAAAGGATCGACAAAGATCTTTATTTTGGTGCGAACAGCTAAAAATTCTGAATCTCCGCCTGTCATAACGCATTGAAGGTCTTCATATTTGGCTGATAACTCATTAAAATATCCTTCTAGTTCATAAATGATCCCGTTTACTACACCATGTTGCATAGCAGATTCAGTAGAAGTGCCTAAAATTCCAGGAAATACCTGATGGGATTTTAAAAGAGGTAATCTAGCCGTAAAGTGATTCATTGCTCTAAATCTCATATTGAGACCGGGCGCAATATTACCACCAATAAAGCCATTTTCCCTATTAATAAGATCATAAGTGATACATGTACCACTGTTAATTACCAAAACATTCTGATTTGGGCTTTTTTTAATTGCACCACACCAAGCTGCAATTCTATCTCCTCCCAAAGTGTCTTTGGAACTATATTTTACTTTAATAGGTAGGGGACTGTTGGCATCAGGCTCATAGATATCGATTTCTTCGATTAATCTTTCAAGCCATTCGGCGGTTTTTGAACCGACATTGGAAAGGACACATTCATCAAATTCGATGGTGTCTAACCATTCAAAAATTTCATCTGTTTTATCAGAGGCAAAAACCTTGTTGACGATTAATTCACTATTGTTAAATAGTCCGAATTTAACCCTGGTATTTCCACAATCAATGCAGAGATTCATATAATATTAATGTTTGAAATGTCTAATTCCTGTTAGCACCATTGCTATTCCAAGCTCATTGGCTTTGTCAATACTTTTTTGATCCTGAATAGAACCTCCTGGTTGTGCAATAGACTGAATTCCAGCTGCTCCAGCCAATTCTACACAATCCGGAAATGGAAAGAAAGCTTCAGAAGCCAATACCGAAGTTCGAATATCAAAACCCATTCTTTTGGCCTTGTCAATAGCTTGCTGACATGAATCAATACGTGAAGTTTGTCCACATCCCATACCGATTAATTGTTGATTTTTGACGATAGCAATCGCGTTTGACTTTAAATGCTTAATACAATTTATTGCAAATAATAAGTCTTTCAAATCCATTTCACTAGGACTTTTTTCAGTAACTATTTTTAATTCATCAAGATTAGTATGATGATGATTTATCTCTTGATATAATTCTCCATTAATACATGTTCTTTTTGAAATTTTGGTTTTAGGAGAACTGATCTGTTTTAAAATTATCCTATTTTTTCTCTTACACAGTAGTTTTAAAGCTTCCATTTCATATGCTGGGGCAATCAAAACTTCATAGAACAATAGATCTATTTCTTGAGCTGTGATCAGATCTATTTCCTTATTACATATTAAAATTCCCCCAAATGCTGATAAAGGATCTGCTTCAATTGCAGCTTTCCAAGCATCGTAGACATTAGTTCGTATTGCAATGCCACAAGCATTATTATGTTTTAATATTGCAAAACAAGTATCTTTTTCCAGAAATTCTGACATAAGCTGAAGAGCGGCATCAATATCTAATAAGTTGTTATAGGAGAGTTCCTTTCCTTGAATAAATTCAAAGATTTCATCTAGATTACCATTGAACCATGCCTTCTGATGAGGATTTTCTCCATAACGTAAGGTTTTATTTGTCTTTCCTTCGAAATAAGAATTGATGGCATGATCGTACTGAGAGGATAATGCAAATGCAGCTTTTGCCAATTCTTTTCTTTCTTCTTCACTGGTTAAAGCATTGGATCTTATAATTTCATTTAGCTTAGGGTAATGTTGCATAGAAGGAATTACAACGACATCCTTAAAATTCTTGGCTGCAGCACGAATTAAAGATATTCCTCCAATATCTATTTTTTCAATAATTTCAGATTCATTTGTGGTGTTTTTCACCGTTTCCTCAAATGGATACAAATCTACAATGACCAAGTCTATCATAGGTATTTCATAATGGGCCAATTGTGATAAATGATCTTCGTTTCTTATGGCCAGAATTCCTCCGAAAATTTTAGGATGAAGGGTTTTTACTCTTCCGCCCAGAATGGAAGGATAAGAAGTAATGGTTTCTACCGAAATTACAGGAATCTCTAGATCTTCTAGAAAGGTCTGAGTTCCTCCTGTAGAATAAATGACGATTCCAAGCTCGTGAAGAAGTCTAACTAGCGGTTCTAGGCCGTCCTTGTTATATACAGAGATCAGCGCTGAGCTGATTCGCTTTTTAAGCATTATTCATAAATGTTGTGCAAAAGTATCAATTTAATAATTTTTCTATATTAAAAATTAGGATTAATATAGCTAGGAGGTTCTAAAATTCAAATTATTCCCAAATTTGTAACAACTAATAAAGTTCTCATTGAACTTAATAAACCCATTAAGCATTAACTTTGTCACCTTATGAGACTTTCAGAAATTATCAAGCTGGCTTTACAAAATATAAAATCTAATCTTCTTAGATCTAGTTTGACAGCTCTAATTATTGCTCTAGGAATTACCGCTTTGGTAGGCATTCTTACTTCTATTGATGGTATAATTTTTTCTATGAGCAGTAACTTTAGTCACTTAGGTGCTAATACTTTCAGTGTTAATCGCAAAGATGAACATATGAGAAGACATAATGATAACCATAAGGAGAAAGAATCACCGGTGATTACCTATACTCAAGCGACGAATTTAAAAAAAAGATTTGAGAATACTACAGATGTTTCAATTTCTTTTGGGGCTCGTGGAAATGCAATAGTTAAATATACAAATAAAAAAACCAACCCTACAATTCGGATACGTGGTATTGATGATTTATATTTTAAAACTACAGGGTATGAAATAGAAGATGGTAGATCTTTTTCAACGAATGAATTCGAATATGGTGTCAACAAAGCGATTATAGGTAAGGAATTGCTTAAATCACTTTTTAATGACAAACCAGAATCTGCATTACAACAGATAATTAGTATCGATGATCAGAAGTATCAAGTTGTTGGTATACTCAAATCCAAAGGATCCACAATGAATGAAGGTGCAGACAGACGAATCCTAATACCATTGTTGAATTCCAAATTGCAATATGGTTCCAGCAATACGAATTACGATATTAATGTACATGTTCCTATTGCATCGCAATTGGAAGAAGTAATCTCACAAGTTATTGGTGAAATGAGAATTGTAAGAGGACTAAGGAGTTATGAAGACAATGATTTCGAAATTCAAAAAAGTGATGGAATAATAACTTTTCTAAAAGACAACACCGTTATGCTTCGTTCTGCTACGATTGCAATTGGTCTCATGACTTTACTCGGTGCTGCAATAGGCTTAATGAACATCATGTTGGTTTCAGTTACAGAGCGAACTAAAGAAATCGGTATAAGTAAAGCCCTCGGAGCAAATAAAAAAACAATCGTCACTCAGTTTTTAGCTGAAGCAATCATCATCTGTCAATTTGGAGGAATTGCAGGGATATTATTGGGAATACCTATTGGCAATATTGTGACCATCATAATGAAAGGAAGCTTTATTATACCATGGGCATGGATAACATTGGGTTTTGTTGTCTGTACAATTGTTGGAATTATTTCAGGCTTATATCCAGCTTTGAAAGCGGCCTCTTTAGATCCTGTAGAGTCATTAAGATACGAATAAATTATTCATCAATCGATTGTAGACTAAGTTGAATTGAATTTCTGGTTCTCTTTAATTTTTCTTTAAGTTTATGGATAAAATAGGATTGATCCTTAAGATTTCCATTTGTAATAGGAACTGAGTTTAGTATTATTTTCTGAAACCACTTATCAGTATATTCACAAAGCGCGGGGCTAATACTTCTCATAAAATTAGGGCTGTCGTAAGTAGAATATACAGCATCTCGCGTTTCTGATTTGACAAATATTACATTATTGGTATGGGCAATTTCATTATTATAAAGATTGAATGTACCAACATCTTTTTTAGATTTTTTAAGCACAGATTTATTTTTACTTTTTATCATTTCAGCAATTTTATCAATGAGCTTATCAAGGTCATCACAGATAGCAATGGCTTGTTTCGAATCTTCCATTAATCCCGCATCAAGAAAATATTTTAACTGATTAAAGGTATTGTCTAAGACCGAAGTATTCCAGATTTCAATACTATTTAATGTAGAATATAATTCTAAGACATTATCAACCAATTTTCTAAATTCGCTATTGTCAAGATAATGATTGGCATTAAATTTTAACATGTCATTACTCTTGGCTTTCCAGATAAAATTATTGAAGACGTAGAACTTAAAAGCAACTAAATTAGGAGAACTAAGATAATAGAATATCGGCAATTCTTTGGTAGCATAATAAATTAAGGGGTCAAGGCGATAAATCATTTCAAGATCAAGCTTAACGGGCTCCAAATAATCGCTTTCATTAGCAACGGATCCATATAAAGCTGGGAAATCAAAATAAATTTTATCATCACCAATTCCTAGAATTTCATCTAAACTTATCCTAAAATGACGACAAAGAATTTCGGCCTCTTCAAGACTTAAGGAACTTGGTCCATGGATTTTATAAATAGACGCAGATTGAAGGTTAAGGATCTTACCTATCTCATCAAGGAGATTCTTTCTAGAAGTAAAAAACTTGGTTTCTATGAAGCTAAATATTCTATTAGATATAGGTTGATAGGTCATATTTTATGAAATCGTTGCAATATAAGTATATATAGATAATTTTGCACAAAATTTAGAATTTGCAATTAGCAACAGAAATTTGGGAAAATCTAAATCTGCGGATAAAAGGAGATCTTGCTTGGGACGATCTCTATAAAGGGCTATATTCTACTGATGCAAGCAATTATCAGATTATGCCTCATGCATTTCTTGCGCCCAAATCTGTAGAGGATGTCATTGAACTTGTTCATTTTGCCAAGGAACATGGAATATCTTTACTAGCCAGAGGAGGAGGTACTAGCCTTGTCGGTCAATCTGTAGGAAAGTCCATCATTATTGACTTTACAAAATACATGAACAGGCTTATAGAATTTAACCTAAATGAATCCTGGGCAATAGTAGAACCTGGTCTTATCAGAGACGAATTAAATCAAATAATCCTAAAACATAAACTTCACTTTGCCCCAGATCCCGCTACATCAAGTCGCGCTGCAATTGGGGGAATGATTGCAAATAATTCCAGTGGCACTAGAAGTATTCTTTATGGAAAGACGCTTGATCATGTATTAGAATTAACGGTATTGTTAGAAGATGGATCAATTATTCATTGTAGAGATCTGAACGATTTAGAATTAGAAGAGAAATTACAACTTCAAACCAAAGAAGGAGAACTATATAGAATCTTGTTTAAAATAGTTACTGAACATAGAAACGAAATAGAGTTGCGTTTCCCAAAAGTCATGCGAAGAGTAGGTGGATATAATTTGGATGAATTTCTTGGAAAGTCCTGGAATCTTAGCAGGATATTTGTCGGTAGTGAAGGAACATTAGGAATTATTTTAAGTGCTAAAATAAAGTTGGTACCAACTCCAAATTTTCAATGCCTTTGTGTTGTGCACTTTGATTCATTTTATAATTCAATCGCACATATTCAGGAAATGGTGCACTTCAAACCCGCATCTGTGGAATTATTAGATGAATTACTCATCGAAAGAAGTAGACAAAATATTGAAACGAAAAATTATTGTGACTTCATTCAAGGTCATCCAAAAGCAGTTCAAGTGGTTGAATTTTATGGAGAGACATTAGAAGAAGCCAAAAGAAGGGCTGAAGAAATGGTGGCATCCCTGCAAAGCAAATCTATTGGATACGCACATCCTATATTTTCTGATAAGAATGAAATAGAAAATATTTTTACTGTAAGAAAAAAAGGGTTGGGATTATTAATGGGAGTCAAAGGAAACCGCAAACCAATTGCATTCATAGAAGATGCTGCTGTTCCACTTGAACATCTTGCAGAATATATCATGGAAGTATTTGAAGTGTGTAGAAAAAACGACACCCCTGTTGTTGCTTATGCACATGCTAGTGTTGGATTACTTCATCTCAAACCATTATTAGATCTTAGAGATCCTGAGGACATTGCCCGTATGAAAAAAATCTCAGAGGCGACACTTGAGCTGGTTATTAAGTATCAGGGATCGTGGTCAGGAGAACATGGAGATGGATTGGCAAGAGGACCTTATAATGAGAAATTTTTCGGAACAACCTTATATAAGTCTTTTATTGAATTAAAAAATATCTTTGATCCAAAAGGAATTTTTAATCCTGGTAAAATTGTCAATTCACCAAGTCCAGATAAAAATTTGAGATATGGAACACAATATAAAGATCAGGAATTTTCTTCAAAATTTCATTATAGAAATGAAGGTGGATTTTTAGATGCCGTTCATTTATGTAATGGAGTCGGAGAATGTAGAAAAATTACGGGAGGTACAATGTGCCCTAGTTTTCGAGCGACAAGAGATGAAAAAGATAGCACTCGTGGCAGAGCTAATATATTAAGACTTGCACTAAGTGGACAACTTGATGATTATGGACTACAAAGTAAAGCGCTTACAGACGTAATGGATTTATGCCTTTCTTGCAAAGCTTGTAAATCAGAATGCCCAACCAATGTTGATATGTCCAAATTGAAATCAGAAATTTTATTTTTTCAGAAAAAAAATAAAAGAATAAGTATTACAGATTTTTTAATCAAAAATCAAATCATTATTTCAAAATTAAGCAGTGGATTTTTGTCGCCAATGATAAATTTTACTTTGCGAAACAAAATATTTAGAAGTATTCTTCAAACTGTAAGCCATCTGGATGCAAGAAGAATTCTTCCTCAATACAAATCGAATCCATTCCCTTTTGATCAAGTGCAAGGAGAAATTCAAGCCAATACAGTTGTACTTTTTGCAGACACCTATATTAAATTTCATGACCCTTCTATTGGACTTTCTGCTAAAAAATTACTAGAAAATTTAGGCTACGAGGTTATTGTTTTTCAAGATGGATGTTGTCAAAGACCGACTATTTCTAAAGGCTTGTTGGACCTTGCTGAAAAACAAGGCTTTGAGACCTTATCGAAATTAGAACCTTATCTTAAACAGAAAGTACCAGTTCTTATCTGTGAACCAAGTTGTGCATCTTCGTTTAAAGACGATTTAATTGATCTTCAAAAAGAACCCAAATGGCAATCATTATCCGAAAATATTTATCTATTAGAAGATTTTCTTGTTAAAGAAATGAAGAATGGAAAAATAAAGCAAAAAATAAAAATAAAATCAGGTAATTATTTGTTGCATGGACATTGTCATCAGAAAGCAATATTTACGACTAAAGCTTTACATGTCATTTTTAACCAAAGTCCAGATGTTAGTTTAAGAGAATTAGATACTGGATGTTGTGGAATGGCTGGCTCATTTGGGTATGAAAAAAATAATTATGACTTATCGAAAAAATTAGCTGACTTAATACTTGTGCCTGAAATTGAGGCAAGTAGTTCTGACACATTAATTATAGCGGATGGATTCAGTTGCAGACACCAAATCGAACATTTTACACATCGCACACCTATGCATTGGGTAGATGCTGTTGATTTAGAAAATATTTAATTAGCAAATGAACTATCAACAAGCACTTCACTATATGTATGCTCATCTTCCTATGTTCTACAGAATAGGAGCAAAAGCCTATAAAAAAGATTTAAGTAGGACGATTGAACTTTGTCAACATTTAAATCATCCTGAAAAAAAGTTAAAATGCATACATGTTGCAGGAACAAATGGCAAAGGTTCAATATCACATATTTTGGCAGCAGTACTTCAAGAGCATGGATACAAAACCGGGCTTTATGTCTCGCCTCATTACAAAGATTTCAGAGAAAGAATAAAAATCAATGGTGTCTACATTCCTAAAAGATATATAACTCGATTTATTGAAAGGAATAAAGCAAAAATTGAAGAAGTGAAACCTTCATTTTTTGAAATGACAGTTGCCATGGCCTTTAATTATTTTGCTGATGAAAAAGTAGATTATGCTATAATTGAAACTGGTCTTGGTGGAAGATTAGATTCTACCAATGTTATACAACCTTTGCTTTCAGTAATTAGCAATATTAGTTGGGATCATATGGATTTATTAGGAGATACTCTTGAGCTTATTGCGAGAGAAAAAGCAGGAATTATAAAGCCAAATGCACCTGTTATTATTGGAAGAAAACAAATAGAAACTGATCGCGTATTTATCAATAAAGCACAAGAAGAAAATACAAAGATATTTTTCGCTGAAGATGAGATTACAACAAGTTATGCTGAATCGAAGATAAATATGAACGATGAGATTTTATTTAATCCCGATCTCAAGGGTCCATTTCAATTAGAAAATTATAGAACCGCTTACGAAGCCTGTAAGATTTTACAAAAAGAGAATATCATTCCTCTTAAATACTCAGGTATTAAATCAGCGTTTGAGCATGTATCTGCTTTGACCAACATGATAGGTCGATGGCATTGGATGAACTCGGATAAAAAAATTCTTGTAGATTCAGCGCATAATGTAGATGGAATTAAATTTCTTTGTGACTGGATTTCTACACAAGATTACTCCCATATTCATATTGTTTGTGGCTTTGTTAAAGATAAAGATCTTGATAGAGTATTAAGACTTTTTCCTTCAGGGGCGGAATATTATTTTACTCAAGCAATAATCCCAAGAGCTTTAGATTCAGAATTATTAAGGCAACAAGCTTTGAAGTATAATTTATTGGGTAAATCTTATCGAAAAGTAAGGACTGCACTTAACGCTGCTAAAAAAAAATCACAGAAAAATGACCTTATTGTGGTCTGTGGTAGTATTTTTGTGGTAGCAGAAGTTATATGAAAATTGCAATTGGTATTTCAGGTTCTAGTGGTACAATCTACGCAAAACTTCTTCTTGATAAATTATCTAAAATTTCAGATATTGAATTAGCCTTGGTAGTCAGTAAAAATGCAAAAGCGAATTTGAATATTGAAATTCCTAATTTTGACTTAAGTACATATGGAATTTTAGAGTATGCCTCAGGAGATTTTAATGCTCCCTTTGCATCGGGATCAGCCAAATGGGATGCTTTAGTGGTCTGCCCTTGCTCTGCAGGATTTCTTGCCAAAGTATCTAGTGGATTAGCAGATGACTTAATGAGTCGAACTGCTCAAGTTATGCTTAAAGAAAGAAAGAAATTGATTTTGATTTTTCGAGAGACCCCTCTAAGTTTAATTCATATTGAAAATATGAAAACAGTAACTCTAGCCGGAGGGATAATGTGCCCTGCTATTCCATCCTTTTATTCTGGATCTAATAACCTAAATGATATTCTATCTTCAGTAACCAATAGAGTTATCGATTTGTTAGGTTTGGAAAGTAATTCTTTTGAATGGGGAGTTGATATTCAATAATTTCATTATATTTACACATTTTAAATTAAAATAAACTAAATTAAGTACATGAAAACAAAATTTTTATCCTTTATTCTTATCTTAAGTATTTCTGCATGGTCATGCGTCTCATCTAAGAAATACAAAGGTCTCCAAGACGAATTGGCCAATACCCAAACGATGTTAGATGCTCAAAAGAAAAAAACAGAAGATGCTGAATCTTCCAAAATGGAACTTGAAAAGCAAATCTCAAAATTAAAATATGAGGTAGATCAAACCAAAGGGGAAAGCAGCAAATATCAAAATCAAGTTGCAGATTTAGAGAAAATTAAAAATCTTAAAGAACAAGAACTGGCTAGAATAAAAGAAGAACTTAAAAAAGCTTTTTCTAGTCTCAATGTACCAGGTCTAAGTATTTCTGTAAGTGGCGACAAATTGCATGTTTCATTACCTGATCAAGTTCTATATAAAAAAGGATCTGCAATGCTTAATAAGAGCGGAGGAAATATTCTAAAAAGCCTTGCGAATGTCATTTCCTCTAATGCAAATATGAATGTAATCGTAGAAGGGCATGCTGATAAAAGTTTAGTAAAAAGTGGAGCTGCATACAAGGATAACTTGGATCTCTCTACGATAAGAGCAAACAATGCTGTGCGATTTTTAATATCAAATAAAGTTAAGCAAGAACAACTCACTTCAGCAGGCCGATCAAGTTTTGAACCTACTGGAAGAATGCACGAAGGAAAAGATAAAATGGCTCTCGACAGAAGACTTGAATTCATAATAACTCCTGATGTCACCAAGTTATATGAACTATCCAAAAAAAGTTAGTAGGATAAATTATACATTCTAGAATAAAAAGTCACCATCTTGTTAAGTTGGTGACTTTTTTATTTTAACCCCAGAAAAAATAGATAAGACATAAAAATGTCTAAATACTATTTGTTTACTATTTTTGAACATTATTCTTTTCATATGTCTAATTCTAAAAGGGTCAAACTACATTCTGAAATTAAGAATAAGGAATCAGCCATAGTTTATGACAGTTCTTTAATGAACTCAACATATATAGCATTGGCTCTTAGCCTTATTGCATTTTTGTTATACAGTTCTACAATTACACATGGCTTTGTATTAGATGATGGCTTAGTTACTACAATTAATTCATATGTGAAGCAAGGATTTAGTGGATTATGGAAAATATTCACACATAGTTATCGTGCAGGAGCTTCTATTACTACCGATTCCGATTATATGTATCGACCACTATCAGTGATGATGTATGCTATTGAATGGGCCATTGCGCCTAATCATGCATGGTTCCATCATTTATTTAATATTCTATATTATTCACTTACCATTTTTATTCTATTTAAGACATTGATAAAATTATTGGGTAAGGATAGTCAGAATTTTGCTATTGCTATTTGTTTAATATTTGCAGTACATCCCATACATACAGAAGTAATAAGTAATATTAAGAGCAGAGATGAAATAATGAGTTTCTTATTTGGAATACTTAGTTTGTATTATTGTCTTCAAGCCTATGAGAATAAACCAAAAGCTTTATATATAGCATGTATTTCATTTTTTCTTGCTTTGCTTTCCAAGGAAGGAGCCGTTACAATATTAATTATTATACCTTTATGTATTTACTTCTTTAAAGATTATATACCTTTTAGATTTTTTTTCCCATATCTCATTGTCTTTATCCTTTGGTTTTTGTTGAGAATGACTGTAATGGGAAAAGTACACTATATTCCGGATGTAAATGATAACCAATTGGTCGCAGCTAGTATCCTAGATCGATGGGCTACAGCTTTTGTCATTTTGTTAAAATATTTGCAATTATTGATTTGGCCTTATCCACTATCATGGGATTACTCTTTTCAGCAATTTGCAATTGTTAGTTGGAGCAATATTAAGGCAATCTCTTCATTGGTTGTTCATCTCTTATTATTTGTATTTGCTTTAAAAAATTGGAAAAATAAAAATATTCTGTCTTTTTGTATTCTCGCTTATATTATATCTATGGCATTGTACAGCAATCTATTTCTACTCATTGGAACATTAATGGGAGAAAGACTTACCTATCAAGCTTCTTTATGGTTTTGCATGGGAATAGTTTTGCTTATTGCAAGATTACTTAAATTTGAAGACAATGGGTCTCCAATTTTTCAAAGAGGTAGTAATAGATCATTTTATAGTATTATAAGTTTAATATTTATTGTATTTTTTTATTTAAGTTTTCAAAGATCTAAAGCTTGGAAGTCAAGTTACGATTTATTTCTTTGTGATGTAAGCCAAGTTCCGAATAGTTTTCGATCTAACCAAGCCATTGCAGATGAGAGCCTTCAGATGTATATGAAGAAGTACCAGAACCCATTGGATTCAATTAAATATCTAACACAAGCACAAAAATTCTATGAAGCAAGTGGAAGTATTAGAAAAACCTTTAGCAACCAAGTAGGTTTAGGTAATACTTCGTTTTTTCAAAAAAATTACCCAAAAGCCATTGATGCTTTTAACAGTGCAAAAAGTATTAATTCTAATGAGATTATCAAAGAGAGATTAGCTACAGCTTATTATCAGTATGGAAGAGAAGAAGCACAAATTAATAATAATTTACCCAAAGCAAAGGAATTGTTGCTTAAAGCATATGAAATAGATAGTAGTCGGATGGAAATTATTACTGATTTAGGTATGGTTATTGGATTAAGTCAACACATTCCTGAAGCAATTATTTATTTTGAAAAAGCATATAAAATGAATCCAAAAGATGAAAATACCATTAATAACCTAGCACATTCTTATATCGCAATTGGACAGCAGGCTAAGGCAGAGGCTATTTTGGCTACCATAAAAAAATAAATTATTGGATTATCTTAACGCAATGAATGATTCACAATAATGCCGCTATATTTAGCCTTATCATTGTTTCATGATATTGATTTACAAATCTGGAAAGTAACAGAAGACATTGATTTTTTTTCTGTTAATCAAGAATGGTATGAACGTGAAGAGTCTTGGATAAATAGTATTCATCCTAAGAAACGAATGGATTATCTTGCATCAAGATATATTCTCTACAAACATTTAAATCCAACACAGAAGCTTCCAATAATTAAGGATGAATTTGGTAAATTGAAGTTTGAAAGAGAAGATCAATTTCTTTCCATTTCACATTCTGGCAACTATAGTTCTTTCGTCATTGGACCAAAGGAATTGGGATTAGATATTCAGGTATACGATTCAAAGATATTGAGAATATTGCCTAAGTTTCTATCAGATTCAGAATTGGAAATAGTTCAATCTATCGAAGACTTAGACAAAAGATTAAGAATAGGAATTTTATGTTGGACAGCTAAGGAAGCCATTTATAAAGCGCATGGGAAAAGAGGTATTCAATTCAATGAACAAATAAAAATTAATTTTGATCTAATGGAATTGACCGGAGGAAGTTTATCTTTGCAAGAACAAACTATTGATTACAAATTTACATATGGAATGGAAGAAGAATTTGCTTGGTTGGTTGCTCATCACGATGAGTACAATGATGATATTAGGAGCGATTTCATGTAAAAATAATTCTAAGGTTGCATCTATTAAAGATAAAACAGAAGTTGAAAATACAGTAATTGATGTTGAATTTGAAAATCTTCCTTCAGATTTTAAAGAGTTTTATTATACATTTCATAAAGACAGCATATTTCAGATGAGTTCAATATTTTTTCCATTGGAGGGATTGCCTAATGAAGCTGATCCGAAATTTATTGGCGATGAAAAGTTTTTTTGGTCCCCAGATCAATGGATATTGCAAAAGGAAATAATTCATGAAGGGGAATTATATGATACTGAATATAGAAATATTAATAATAGACTCATAGAGGAAACCATAACGGAACGCAAGAATGATTTGAAACTAATCCGAAGATTTGCAAAAACTGGAAGTGGATGGAGGTTAATTTATTATGCTGGAATGAATAAATATTCAAAGAAATCAAACTGATTGATTTTTTGTTATACCTTTATTATTAAATTTAATTATTATGCCAATTAGACGTCCTTTTAATATTCATCAATGGATAAAAGATCATAAAGCAGAACTTAAACCCCCAGTAGGTAATAAGAACTTATACACCGAATCAGATGACTATTTTGTAATGATTGTTGGTGGTCCAAATGCTCGAAAAGACTTTCATTATAATGAAACAGAAGAATGGTACTTTCAAATAGAAGGAGATATTGTTCTTAGAATACAGGAAGAAGGCGAAGCAGTAGATATCCCTATTAAAGAAGGTGAAATTTTTCTCTTGCCAGCAAAAACTCCTCATTCACCTTCACGACCAGCAAATACCATTGGTTTAGTGATCGAATGTAAACGTCAAAAAGGAGAAATGGATGGTTTGATTTGGTTCTGTGAAAATTGTAACTCAAAATTGCATGAAAGCTATTTTCCTTTGGAAAATATTGAAAAAGATTTTCTACCTCGGTTCAAGCAATATTATGGTTCTACCGAGCTTCGAACTTGCAAAGAATGTGGACATCAAATGGCGCAAGACAGTAGATTCGTAGATTGATAAAAGCAAATTAAATATTTTTGAGTAATACATATTTTGCTTCAGACTTTCACCTAGGAATTGAGGCATCCAAATCTTCAAAAGAAAGAGAATTACTTATTTGTAATTGGCTAGATGAGATTGCGCCACTAGCAAATAGAATTTATTTGTTGGGAGATATGTTTGATTTTTGGTTTGAATACCGACACGCAGTGCCGAAAGGTTTTGTTAGATTATTGGGCAAGCTCGGTGAAATGACCGACAGCGGAATACAAATTCAAGTATTTACTGGGAATCATGATCTGTGGATGTGGAATTATTTCAAAGATGAGCTTGGTATTCAAGTGCACCACCATTCAATCATTGAAGTGATAAATGGCAAGAAATTTTTCTTAGCACATGGAGATGGACTTGGACCTGATGATTATTCTTATAAAAGAATGAAAAAATTATTTACCCATCCTTTTTCTAAAGCGTTGTATAGATTTTTGCATCCAGATATTGGAATTCCTTTGGCCAATTATTTCTCTGGTAGAAGTAGAAACACCCAACAAACGGTTAAGAAATATCTGGGACATGACAAAGAGTGGTTAATTCAATATGTAGAACGAAAATCAAAAGAAATAGATATTGACTATTTTGTATTTGGGCATAGACATCTTCCAATTGATTATACACTTTCCAATCAGAATTCTCGTTATATTAATCTAGGAGATTGGTTGGTACATCAGTCTTACGCTATATTCGATGGTGAAGAAATGAAATTATGTTTTTATAAAAATGATGAGACTACGATTTATCATTAATGTATTGATATCATTAACTTGTGTAGAATTACAGGGACAATCCTGGAATTGGAAGCTCAAGGATAGTTTGGAATTGGATGTGCAAGAATTGTACCTAGATAAGCTTAATCAAATTTATTTAATTCAAAAAGACAAGCAGAGTATTCTTAAATTGAACGAAGACTTAAGTACGAATCAAGAATATTTCAGTTCATTTATAAGTCAATATACCTTTATGGATGTAAAGGATCCACTTAAATTATTATTATTTCTTCCGCAATTTGCGAATGTGAATTTTTTAGATGAAAGTTTAGCTCCATTGTCTGAAGAATATTTCTCAAACTTTAACAATGAAAGTGCAATTTGCTATTATTCAACCAACCAACTTTGTTATTATTCAGAAGGAAAGATGAATATACGAAATCTTCAAGATCAGAAAGTTCAATCAGGTGAAACTATATTCTATACTAGAAAAACAGTAAATGAGGTCAGTCAAATAAAATCCAATGGGCAAGATGTCTATCTTTTGTTTTCAGGATATGGATTATGGAAATTTAATGCATTTTTGAACATTGAGTACTTCCTGGAGGATTTTGCAATAAAAAGAATGGAATTGATGGATGATAAACTATTTGTTTTGAAAGATAGTAAAATTCAAATTTTACAGAATAAAAATTTGACAGATGATGTGATTTTTAATAGCAACGGAGATGAGATTCAAGCGTTTTCAATTAATAAAAAATACTTACTTGTTGCACTTAAAAATAAAGTGCTTAGATACGAATTTTTGAATTGAACCGATCCGTATTTCTATGTTCCATTAACTAATATACAGATTAGAATAAAATTATTTATTGAAGCAATTACAAATCGATATAAAATAAAAAAGTCCCACTGTTTGAGCAGGACTCCTGTTTTTCGTTTTGAAATAGGTTTATCCGAGAAAAACTTTTTATTTTGCCTTCTTAAGGAAAATAGCCAGTTGAAGGCAACAACTGGCTATTATAATCCCATGAACATATCCAAACTAGCTTACTTTTTTTATATCTCAATGAAAAGTATAATTCAATTTGAAGTTCTGAGAACTTGATAATAGAAGCCGGTTGTTAACTCCGACTTCCTATTATCAAATTTTTTTAATCCCATGAACATATCCGAATTTACGGTCGCTGATACTTTTACCAGCATTCTGATTGTATTTCTTCCCTTTGTAAACAATCACAGTACAAGTATCCGACATTAATTTTCTGCCCACAACTACAAAAAAAGGGTATTGTCATATATAATAAATTAATATATAATATTAATATACTTTATAAAATGTTTATAATCAGATAAATATATTTTATATTTTTATAATTTAGATAAACGAAGTCTATATTATAGTTTATTTTGACTCTATATTTTGATAAAATATTTTTAGAATGGGCTGTAGATATCCTGATTTTGGAGATAAGAAGTATCAATTAGAGTCATTAGAAAGATCAAAACCTGTTGAGCCTGTTTGCTTGATATCCTTATATTAGCCACATTTGGATCAAGATTAGAGGCTGGTTTAACTTGGGTTGTGTAATGGAGTAGGACTTCATCAAGAGTTTTGAATCTACCATCATGCATATATGGAGCAGACAAATGAATGTTCATTAGACCGGGTGCCTTGAATTTACCAATATCATTGGGAGAATTATTAATTGCTCCACGCCCTTTATCCTTAAATTCGTTCAAACTACCCA
>JBDSHL010000248.1:0-1973 GCA_039918515.1 Saprospiraceae bacterium
CACTTCCTCGAATTTTTATCCTCACCATGGGGGTGACCATGATTGCGGTAAAAATTCTCCGGCCGTGTCCAGCCGAATGGCAGGAGAGCACTCCCGATAGCCATCGGGATTGGCCTTTTGACTTTCACTACTAAACTCTATTGCATAATGTGGGTTAAATCTTATTATTGGCATATTATTTGCCTTAGGTAAGCCAACAACAATACCGATCGTTACTGTTAAAACCAAACCGATAAGGTCCCATTTACGTGGGACTTTTTTATTTATTGATTTTTACAATTCCCTAATCATTACAAAATGAGGAATTCCTACCTCTACAAACTCTCCTCCTTGAATTTTATAATTTAATTTTAAATAGAATGGAACTGCTGGGTTTCGCGCATGAAGACTAATAAATTTGTAATTATTTTTTCTTGCCCAAGATTCTGATTTCTTAACCAATAGACTTCCAATACCTTGTGATTGATATTTAGGATGCACTACCACTTGCCTCATTTTTAATTCATCGGAAGAAAGAATTTCAAATAATAAACAAGCAATTATTTGTTGCATTTCATTTCGAATAACAAAGCATTTTTGATTCCACTCTTCTTCAATTTGAGATGAGGTATATTCAAGACCTAAAGGTTCCCTAAGAACTAAAAATCGAAGACTTAAAGTTTCATCATAGTCAGGACTTGCAAATAATATTTCTTCAAAGTTTTCTTCCACTACCAATTAGAGATTAGGATCAATGAATACTGATTCGGAAGCCATTATCGCTCTTTTTAATGCTTCCTTATTGATCGTTAATTCATATTTGTCATCACTAAAAAAATCAACCAGAAACTCCGTAGGCATATTACCTGTCAATTCATCTTTAGCCATAGGACAACCTCCAAATCCTCTGATCGCCCCATCAAATCGCCTGCAACCAGCTAGTGCAGCTGCATTTATTTTTTCACGCCACGTATTCGGAGTGGTGTGAAGATGTGCTCCTAATTCAATCTCAGGAAATCCCGGTATTAAACTTTCAAACAAATAGTAAATGCTGTCTGGGCTTGCTATTCCAATGGTATCTGATAAAGCAAAAATATTGCAATGATACGGTTTCAATAATTCAATATAATAGGCAAGAATATCAGCATTCCATGAATCTCCATAAGGATTCCCAAATGCCATTGACAAATAGATTACCAACTTCTTATTGTGTTGCTTACATATCTCTCCAATCACTTTTACTCTTTCTACGGATTGAACAATCGTACTATTGGTATTTCTAATTTGAAAAGTTTCTGAAACAGAGAAAGGAAATCCTAAGTATTCAATTTTATCATAAGAACAAGCTTCTTCTGCCCCACGTTGATTGGCAATAATTGCGAGTAACTTACTACCGACCAGAGGTAATTCAGTGGCATTTATAAGTTCAGCGGTATCTGCCATTTGAGGAATTGCTTTGGATGACACAAAACTTCCACTGTCAATAGTATCGAAACCTACTTCTAACAAATTCTTTAGATAAGATATCTTTTTATGCGTTGGGATGAAGTATGACAGTCCTTGCATGGCGTCTCGAGGACATTCTATCAATTTGATTCTATTACTTATCACAATTAAGCAAAGGTACAATTAGAAGCCAATTTTAACCCGAACTATTCAATAGACTTTTTATTACAATCCAAAATGCCTACAAACATTAGCACTTCCTCATATTTTTATCCTCACCATGGGGGTTACCATGTTTGCGGTAAAAATATTCCGGGAGCACTAATCTTTATTGGCCTTTTGGCTCTCACTACAAAACTCTATTGAATAGTTCGGGTTTAATTGATACCCTTCATAATCCTAACATGAGTAGCTGTTTAGTAAAACTCACTTAGTCTTCTCATGCTTTCTATAATTTGATACACTGCAGGGCACACTTCTATATTTCTATACGTTAAGTCTAGAATCTGTGTCATATTCTTGCGATTAGTGTGAGGATATTCTCTACA
>JBDSHL010000249.1:0-1912 GCA_039918515.1 Saprospiraceae bacterium
CAAAGACTAACTCTGGCAAGAGCCTTATTAAGAAACCCTCAAATTCTTATTCTAGACGAAGCAACATCCGCCTTAGATAGTGCCTCAGAAACCATGATTCAAGAGGCGATGGTTAATATTCTCAAAGATAGAACTGCTATAGTTATTGCTCATCGGCTATCGACCATAAAAAACGCAGATCAAATTCTTGTTCTTAAAGAAGGAATTCTCGTTGAATCCGGAACTCATGAAAATTTAATCCTTAGAAATGGAGAATATTGTAATTTTGTGGAATTGCAGTCACTTTTATAATATAATCATATGAAAAAATTAGTACTTAGTTTATTTACCATATTTGCTCTAAGTTATTCTTTTGGCCAGGTAACTATTAGCAGCAAAATTATTCCAATAGTCGGAGAAGTCTATATTTATGCTGAAGATACCTTGCCAGTTGGTATAGTTATGAACGCGGGAGGACCTAATAAGTATTGGGATTTTTCTAATTTAAAAGAAAATATTAAAGTAAGTGAAAAGTATATTGCAGCAAGTGCTGCTCCAGGCAATAATTTATTTCCAACTGCTAATTTGGCTATGGTGAATCAAATGACTAGCCAGTTTTTTAGATCTACCACTAAAAATTTAGAATACCTGGGAACATTTAATAGTGGAAATCCAATTTTCGGAGGAGCTAATGTTTTTGATAAACCAGCAGTGATTCTTAGAACTCCAATAGATTATTTGGATCAATACGATTATACCACAAATACTCAGTTTGCAATTTCCGGAGCATTTATTCCAGATAGTTTAACCATGGGAATAAGTGTGGATTCCATTAGAATAAAAATAAAACAAGATGCACAGATAACCGCCGATGCTTGGGGAAAAGTAAAGTTAAAAATAAAAGATTACGATGTGATTAGATTGAAACAAGCCATGACAATTGGTATTTCAGTAGAAGCAAAGTTGCCGTTTATTGGATGGATCGATATTACTTCAGTGGCTGCAGGTTTTTTTAGTGGAGCTCTTAATGCTGGTAAATCTACATCTTATCTGTTTTTAAGCAATGATGCACACGGTCATGTAGCATCTGTTGATGTTGACACTTTAGGTAAAGCGACACAAATTTCATTTCAACCGGGACTTATTAATACAAAGAATATTTCTTATAATTTAAATGCTTTGGAATTCAATACTAATATTGTACATGATGAATTAATACTCATCAATAATGAATTGCCATCTAATCATTACAATGTAGAAGTGTTTAATTCTTCTGCTCAAACAGTTATAAGTTCTGATCATACTTTTTCAGAAGGAACTTCAACTAAAATTGATGTTAGGAATCAATCGATAGGTAAGTATCAAATTGTAATTAGAAATAAAAAAGGAGAACTAGTTTGGAAAAGTAGTTATCTAAAACTTTAATAAAGAATTCAAAGATCTGATTTAATCAAGATAATTTTTATTCTTTAAAGATTCAGTGGCTTCTTTTGAGATAGAGTTCTTAAGAATTTTGATAAAAGTTTTACTGTCAAGTTGCAGATCAACAATTTCTTCTTCAATTCTGGAAACTCGTCCAATAAGACCTGAACCAGTAGCTATTTGATCACCTTTTTTGACATTTGAAAGAAAAGTGGTCTGATCTTTCTGTTTTTTCATCTGAGGTCTAAGGAAAAAGAAATACATAATCACAAAGACCAGTAATAAGGGAAATAAATTAGTTAAAGCTGACATTTAATTTGATTTAGTCGACAAATGTAAGCGCTTTGTGATATTATTTCTTCCCTTTTTTCACTAATACTAATCCACGGAAGTTAATAATCGTCTCATTGGGCTTGGTGTTTGCTACAATTGTTATTGGCTTCGACTGATTACCTGCCTTATCTTTTGAATTAAATACTATTTTTATAGAATTGGTATCATTGGGTTTAAT
>JBDSHL010000250.1:0-2277 GCA_039918515.1 Saprospiraceae bacterium
GGTTTGCCAGACGATAGAGCCATTTGTTCCATTTATACAATATATTTTACCGGGAGTTCCAGTTGCAGCATATATGTAGTTAGTCCCGGCAACATTGACAATTATTGGCGTGGTATAATCCGGTGAACTTGCATCACCAATCATTAAGTTCCATTTAACAAAATTGGAATTAGAATCAATGTATACAACCATTTCACTTTTGTCCACCCTGCCTGTATGAAAAAGATTTCTTTTAAAATTTGCCCATTCACCGGGAGCGGGATTGATAAGGGAACTTTGTGAGAATCCTATTACTGTCACGATTAAGATACAAAAAAGGGTTGAAATTATTTTTTTCATTGTTTGATTCTTTGATTTATTATTTCGAGACAAAGTTACCTTTAGTCTGGTTGCATTGGGGCTAAATAAAATGAGATATTTCACAGCCAAATGCCCTCCATAAAATTAAAAAAGTACATATAATGAGTGTTGATTTTTTTGAACAGTTTCATTCGATCTTACTTAAAGATAATTAATCTTTCATTCAAAATTTTTCTACCTAATATTACTTGCACAATGTAAATTCCTGCATTAAAATTTTTGCTGTCAATATTTAAGTTATCCGAAATGTTTTTCAGTTTGTAAATATTTCTTCCAGCCAAGTCAGTAATTACTATATCACAATTACCTTTAGGTAAGGATATATTGAAATTTTGCTTAGCAGGGTTGGGATAAATTCTTATTTGGTCGGTTTCAAATGTTACTTCTTTTATGAAGGTGGTTACTGGATTCAATAAGGAAACAGGTTTTGTGTATTGCATTATTTTAGAATCTTTTGTACCTACAAATAGTTTATCATTTAATATAGCCAAACTTCTGCTGGTATAAGGGACCTTCATTAAATTCTGCCAATTCACAAGGTCATTCGTTCGCCGGATGTTAAGTACACCATATCCTGAATCAACAAGTGCATAGAAATAATTTGAGTCAATAACACAATCAAATACATACAAGGAATTTACCCATGCATTATTTATGCCATCAAAACTGCGTAAAGGGGTTGTATTGCCGGGTTCCCAACTTCTATAGACCAGCTTTCCGGCAAATACCTCTGGCCGCCAACCCAACGAACCTGACAATGGAAAGAGTGACGGGCCATTGCTCCAAGTACTTCCATTGTACACTTTTGAGCTGGGGTGAAGAGATCCATAATAATCCCTTGCTTGCACATACAAGTTCCCATTGTATACACCTGCAAAGTAAAATCGTGCAAAGTCACCACTTTTCCCGCTAATGGCCGAATCAGCGAGAATTTGATTCCAGGTTCGACCGTTATTACTGCTTTTCCATACAGCAGCATTGCTACTCTGAGAACCGACCATAAACAATACTGAATCATTTAATCCTGCTGCATCATAAACATGTTCAGAATTATATGAACCAAACTTATAATTTCCCCAGATACCGTTACTATCCATTTTTGCGAAATCACCTGAACCTCTCCGATCTATTGCGGGAGCATACAACATACCATTTATTGCCTTGTAGTTATAAACTGCCTCAGTGTTAGCTATTGATTCATGAATGAACTTAAGCGAATCGGTCGAAAAAGAAAATATATCTATAGGGCCGGTATTATCATTGTAGTCACCATATCCTGAATACAATTTTCCTTTCCATGGAAATAAGGTTTTCAACTGCTTTCCGGAAATGGTTGGCTGTAAAACTGCCGTAGGATGAACTCCGACAACAAAAAAAGAATCCACTTGTGCACATGTCTGGGATGAAATAGATGCACAAAGAACTCCTGCACTTAGATAATTTATTATTTTTTTCACTTTTGATTTATATTAACGTTTGAACTTGTAATTATTACTATAGTCAATTAGGCATGAAATTAAACTATATTGGGTCAAATTGTAAAATGTAACATAACATACTGACTGAATGCAGGGTAGTTTCGTTGCATTTGATTTCCGATTAATTATCAAAATTCTTAATTTAGTTAAATCCAAATTATTCTTTTGTCACACATCCATAAATAATTGTTCTACCTCTTACTCATTATATAATTTAAAAATAATAGTAAAGCCTAAATACTTTTGTATCTGCGAAGATCGACTGAAGGTTATAGTTTGAATCGATTTTAATTTGCATTGTATAAGCCTACTGATACATAATTTATCCAAGGTTCACTTCAAATTTTTCCTTCCTTGTCTGTCTTTATTAAATGAAATTTCAGGATACTTTATTTGAAGACCCTTTTATTCCATTAAAGTCTTATGCTTAGAATTCTCT
>JBDSHL010000251.1:0-6171 GCA_039918515.1 Saprospiraceae bacterium
GGTGAATTCATTGTAAAGGATAAGATAAATTATAGCATTTCATTCACTGCAAATTATGGACAAGAATACAGATTCGAAAAATTACCCGTTAAAACGAATCTCAATATTAATGGCAATTGGGAAGCAATATTTGCCCCAGATTCTTCTGATCAATTTAATGCAATTGGTGAATTCAAACAAGAAGGCAATAATTTATCAGGAACTTTCAGAACCGAAACTGGTGATTTTAGGTTTTTATCTGGCGAAATAAGTGGTAATATAATAAATTTATCCGCTTTCGATGGAGCCCACGCTTTCCTTTTTACAGGAGAAGTATTCGATTCCATTATCCTAGGAAAATATTATTCGGGGAAACATTATTCATGTTTTTGGAAAGCTAGAAGAATGAGAATCGATAATTTAATTCCAGCTGATTCTTTGACCAAAGTAATCCATAAAAATCCTTTGATTTTTAAGCTGCCTAATGTTAATAATACTTTAGTCAGCAATATCGATCCAGCTTATATGAATAAACCAAAAGTTATTCAAGTAACTGGTACTTGGTGTCCAAATTGCAGAGAAGAATCAGAATTCTTAATAAGTTACCTAAAATCTAACCCTAACAAAGACTTTCATATTATTGGAATTGCTTTTGAAAGATATAAAGATAAATTAAAAGGTATTGAAAGAATTGCACAGTATAAAAAGGCAATGAAATTGCCTTATGAATTACTTTTAGGAGGAAATTCAAACAGGGATTCTTCTTCGTTAATTTTTCCGCAATTGGATGGAATTAAAGGATATCCAACATTAATTTTTCTTGATAAAAATAATCGTATTGTTAGAGTTCATACTGGATTTGATGGGCCTGCAACATCGAAGTTTGAAGAATTTAAAAACTATTTTTCTGAATCCATCGACTTGATATCTAAATTGTAATGACAAAAACCATTCTTATCACTGGTGCAAGTTCTGGAATCGGAAAGGCTGCTGCTATTCGCTTTGCACAAGATAACTATTCATTGATTTTAACTGGCCGAAGAATTGATAGACTTGAAAATCTTGCCTATCTAATTCAGGAAAAATATCAGGTGAAAACTCATATCTTAGCTTTCGATGTTAGAAGTTATGAAGAATGTGAGAATGCTTTAAATTTTTTACCCTTAGAGTTTCAAAATATTGACGTATTAATAAATAATGCTGGATTGGCATTAGGTCTTGATACTATTGATAACGGGAAGATAGAACATTGGGAAGCTATGATTGATACCAACGTTAAAGGGCTATTGTATGTCACCAAAATTGTTTCACAAGGAATGATTAAGAGAAAAAAAGGACACATTATAAATATTTGTTCAACTGCCGGCAAAGAAACTTATCCAAAAGGCAATGTCTATTGTGCAAGCAAATTTGCGGTTGACGCTTTAACTAAATCCATTCGCCAAGATTTATTCTTACATAATATTAGAGTAAGTCAAGTCAGTCCGGGGCATGTAGAAGATACTGAATTTGCAATTAATAGATTTGAAGGAGATTCAGAGAAAGCAGACATATACTCAGATTTCAATCCGTTGAAATCAAGTGACGTTGCTAATACATTGTTTTTTATTGCGTCTGCTCCAGAACATGTAACCATACATGATATAGTATTAACAGGAACACAACAAGCATCTGCGACCTTAGTAAATAGAAGTGGTCGTATTTACGACCTAAAAAAATAGTACATTATGACTTACAAAAGTCTTCAATCTTCTATTTCTGATTTATATAAGAATAATCAACTCATCATTATTAAGGATCCAGTAGATCCATATCTAGAAATGGCTGAAATTCATCGGAGAATTAATGAGAAAAAAGGCCCGGCAATTTTATTTGAAAATGTAATTGGAAGTCCATTTAAAGCTTGTTCAAATTTATATGGAACAAATGAACGCTGTGAATTCCTTTTTAGAGAAGCTATTGTAGGAATTGAGCATCTTATCAAATTAAAAATCAGTCCACTAACCGCCTTCAAAGAATTAGGTAAAACTTTATTCCACATTCCATTTTTGCTGAATAGCGTTCCGAAAAAATCTTACTTTTCAAAACCTGTATTAAAAAATACCTGCAAAATAACGGACCTTCCACAGATTGTGAGTTGGCCTCAAGATGGAGGAGCCTTTATTACTTTACCTCAAGTAATTAGTTTTCCACCTCAATCAAAAAAATTCTCTGAAGCCAATGTTGGAATGTATAGGATTCAACTTTCAGGTAACGATTATGCGCTTAATTCGGAAATAGGTTTGCATTATCAACTTCACCGTGGCATTGGTATTCATCATGCTCTATACAATCATTCTGACGAACCATTTCGCGTCAGCATTGGGATTGGTGGACCACCTTCTTATGCTTTAGGTTCTATTTTTCCTCTTCCTGAAGGATTGAGTGAAATCCTTTTCACTGGACTTTTAGGTAACCGTTCTTATAAATACACATGGAAGGATAATTTTTTTATTCCAACTGATGTAGATTTTTGCATAACAGGAATTTTACAAAAAAATAAACTCAAACCAGAAGGACCCTTTGGAGATCATCTAGGATACTACAGCCTTAAGCATGATTTTCCCTATTTAAATGTTCAGAACGTCTATCATAAAAAAAATCCAATTTGGCATTTCACAGTAGTCGGCAGACCTCCTCAAGAAGATAGCGGCTTTGGTTATTTGATTCATAAAATGGTGCAAGAAATTAGTAAAAATGAATTTCCGGGTGTAAAAGAAATTCACGCAGTGGATGTTGCAGGCGTTCATCCACTTTTATTAGCCATTGGATCAGAAAGATATATGCCATTTCGCGATAAAAAACCAGAAGAAATTCTTACTCAAGCCAATCATATATTAGGAAAAGGGCAAACATCATTAAGTAAATATTTGTTTATTACTACAAATGATGATAATCCAAATTTGGACACACATAATATTTCTGACTTTCTTCATTATATATTAGAAAGAATAGATTGGGCTAAAGATTTACATTTCTATACACAAACAACCATGGATACTTTAGATTACTCTGGTGATTCTTGGAATGGTGGTTCAAAACTTGTCTTAGCCTGCCATCGAATTCCATTTCGTTCATTTGGCAAAACTAATTTTAACAAATTAATTCAAATATCTAGTATTGAGAAACAGGCCATGGTTCAGAATGGAATCGGCTTACTGCAAATGTCGAAATTTAATAATGTGACAGAAGCCAATACTCAAATTCTAGAATTAACCCAAATCCTTTCGCAATTTGATTTATCTGAAATTCCATTAATCGTTATAACAGATGATTTGGATTTTGTCATGTTAAATTACAATAACTTTCTATGGACAACTTTTACGAGAAGTAATCCTTCACATGACATTTATGGAATAGATAGTTTTACAGAAAATAAACATTGGGGTTGCAATGGCAGTTTGATTATTGATGCACGAAAAAAACCACATCACGCACCTGAATTAAAGTCAGATCCTGAGATTTGTACAAAGGTTGAGCATCTTTTTCAAAAAAATAAGGAATTGACAAAATATTTATAATGATGGTGTTGCCAAAAGAATTTATAATAAAGTGTGAACCCATTTTTCAAGGCGAGATTCAAGATTTTATAGATTCTTTTCAAACTAAATGCAGGCCAAGTATTAGAATCAATTCTAACAAAACAACACATACATTAGAACTTTCGGATCCAGTTCCCTGGTGTAATCATGCTTATTATCTTAATCAAAGACCTGTCTTTACCTTGGATCCATATTTTCATGCAGGTCATTATTATCCACAGGAAGCCTCATCTATGATTTTAGAGGAAATTGTAAAAAAGCTCATCCTTCCATTTAATGCTAAAGTCTTAGATCTTTGTGCAGCGCCGGGTGGAAAATCTACACATCTTTTAGATTTACTATCGCCTCAATCCTTCCTTCATTGTCATGAAACAATTTATTCTCGCGCAGAAATACTTAGACAAAATATAGAAAAATGGGGACATTCTAATACTCTTGTAAGTTCAGGTTCAATTCAAAATATTATTAATTCTGGAATTACTTATGACTTAATACTCATTGATGCCCCTTGTAGCGGTGAAGGAATGTTCCGTAAGGAAAATGATGCCTTAAAACAGTGGTCACCGAATAAAGTCAATTATTGCACATTGCTCCAAAATGAAATTACAAGCTATGCAGCGAAATTATTGAATCAAAATGGTTACATTATTTATTCTACTTGTACATTTAATCTAGAAGAAAATGAAAACATAATCTCCAAAATAATTTCTAATAATAACTTTCAAAGTGTAGAATTGGATTTGAATCCTAATTATGGACTTTTATCTACACATCACAATTCTATTCATACCTATCGATGTGCTCCTCATCGATTAGAAGGAGAAGGATTTAGCTTTAGTGTCTTACGAAATTCTTCTCAAACATCAAGTAATAATAAGCAAATATACAAAAGTAGAAGTTCAAAAATTGCTGCATTCAATGTTACAGAATTTACGGACTCCAAAGAAGCATTTGTTAAAGCCGAAATAAATAATATTCTCTATGCAATCCCTGAACTTCAATATGAATATTTTGAAGCACTTAAAGAATCAGGCTTGAGAGTATTAAGTGCAGGAATACCTTTAGGACATCTGAAGGGGAAAGATTGGTTTCCAGAACATGGATTAGCTCAAAATCTTAGCTTGAGTAAAAATTTTATGACTATTAATTTGAATTTAATTGAAGCACAGCATTATCTTCGTGCAGATAATTCATATCTTCCACTTAGTCAAAACAATGCGATCTGGCAAATCATTAGTTATGAAGATGCTAAATTAGGTTGGGTTAAAAACATTGGTCAAAAATTAAAAAATTATTTACCAAAAAATCAAAGAATTCATTCACTTTAAAATTGTAACTTATGCGAAAAATATTACTACTTAGTTTCAATTTGATCTTAAGTCAATTACTTGCAAATCAACTTCCAAGTATTGTTCAATGCAATATCATTCGCAATTCCAATTTGCTTGAACTTAGTTACGAGGTATCTGATTCTGATAACTCAATGGTTGAAATACAATGCAATATTTATTACAATTCTGGAATTAAAAAAAATAAAATGATTTCAATAAAGTCTATAATTGGCGATATTGGATATCCTGTTCTACTTGGACCAAATAAAAAAATAACAATTGAATTAACAGACTTAGCTGATCTAAATGCAGACATAAACATTATTCTTTCTGCTTATGATCGAGAAAAAATTGACATCTCAGAAATCCTAAATCAAGTTAGTACTACAAGAATAAATACTGATCTATTGACGCTTCAAGGAAAAAGGAATGAAGTAACCGATAAGGCATTTAAAGAGCAATCAAGACTCTATATTATAAATCAATTTGGCAAAAAAAATAATTTATTAAAATTTGAATCTAAAATAGGCAACCAAACTAATATTAATATAGAATCCACTCAATGGGGAACTCGAACTCCTGATTCAATTCAAATTGTAGATGCACATTACGACTCCTACAATGTAGCTCCGGGAGCCGATGATAATGCCTCAGGTGTAATAGGAGTTTTGGAAGTTTATAGAATATTAAATTGCTATGCTTCTAATAAGACTATAAAGTACGTATTTTTTGATCTAGAAGAAAGTGGATTAATTGGTTCTAATCTCTATATTAATAATCAGGTTCATATAAATGATAAAATAGAAAATGTTATTAATTACGAAATGATTGGTTATTACACTGAACAAGACAATACACAAGATTTACCTGCAGGCTTCAATATCCTATTTCCTGAAGCATATAATGAAGTTATTGCAAATAACAGGAAAGGGAATTTTATAACCAACGTAGGGAATACAAATTCAAAAAAATTGATTTTTTCCTTTTCAGAAGCTGCGAAAAAATATGTTCCGAATCTCAAAGTTATTAATTTAGAGGTTCCCGGTACAGGAACAGTGGTTCCCGACTTAAGGAGAAGTGACCACGCTAATTTTTGGGATAAAGGATTAAAGGCGTTAATGATTACAGATGGTGCGAATTTTAGAAATAAAAATTATCATACTTTTAAAGATAGTGCTCAATATCTAAATTTGGATTTCATGGCATCCATTATTAAGACCACTATTGCGACCTTAATTGAACTCGCTGGAATTGAACACGGTTGTTCAGTAGGGCTCAAT
>JBDSHL010000252.1:0-1833 GCA_039918515.1 Saprospiraceae bacterium
GTTACAACTACGCCAGGAGGTTGTATTCGAAATGATACATTCCATATTAAAGAAGAAAATAAACGCAAAGGAATAGCAACAAATATCACAAGCATGTTTTGTCTTAACGATCAAACTAGAGATACTGCTTACCTTCTGACTGAAATTGAATTACCTGGTGATGTATTCACAGTTACAGGACCTGGTAAGGTTATAAAAGTTGATTCCATAAATTTTAAATTACTTGTAGCCGGCAGATATAAAATCGAAGTACTAGGAGCAAATGGATGCATTGACAGTTCATTCTTCAATGTTCTAGACAACAGAATATTTCCTAAAGTTACAGCAACCACTGATACTATAAATTGTAGAACCAATATGGCTTCACTCACTGGATTTAGTTCTGATACTTCAATTTTATCTTATTGGAAAAATTCGAAGGGTGACAAATTTAATTCAGATTTATTGAAAACAGATCAAGCTGGGATTTATACTTTTATAAGTACCAACAGATATGGTTGTAGTGATAGTACTAGTATTAAAGTTCTTGTTGATACCAACCAAACTACTTATCAGGTATTTGATGATACATTAACTTGTGTAAAACCTAAAACAACTTTAGTCGCTATTGGTGACAGCATTAACAAAAAATACAGTTGGACTGGTCCAAATAATTTTACTTCCAATTTATTAAACCCTGAAATAAATTCTTCTGGGCAATATGTCCTTAAAATTGAATCTCCAAACTACTGTGTTTCTGAATATAAAATAAATATTCTTGAAGATAAAATAATTCCAAAAATCATAGCGCAAAATGGAATGCTTAGCTGTCTGGTTGATTCAATTCAATTACAAGCACAACTTAAAGATCACAATGGAATTTTCTACTGGAAAGATCAATTTGGAAATGTATTCAATCCATTAAATCCTTTCATCAAATCTGCAGGTATTTATACCTTGTTTGCTTCAAATAAAAATGGATGTTCAGACTCCCTACAAATTACAATTGACAAAGATGTCCGCAAGCCTGATTTTAGCATTAATTTAGATACCTTAAATTGTACTAAAAGACAAATCACGATCAATGCTTTATCGACCTTTGATTCTTTAAGTTACAGCTGGACAGGTCCAAAAGGAATAAATTCCAATTTGGATAAAATCAATATTAATTCTGGTGGAAAGTACACCATACGAATAACAACTAATCAAAATTGCTTCTCAGAACAAAGTTTTGAAATTTTAGAAGATACCATTAAACCAATTATAAATATTCAATCAGACACCTTGGATTGTCTTACTACAGAAATAGATTTAGATTTTTCAAGTTCGGTTAATATTCAATTGCAAAATTGGATGGGTCCTAACAACTTCAACTCTAATTTACCAAATATTAAAATCAATTCTGGTGGCATTTATACCTTAACTGCTACAGCAGATAATTTCTGTACGAGTCAAATACAAGTCAATATTATTCAAGATACTATACGACCTGATTTGATAACTAATTTAGATAGTTTGAATTGTTTAAAAACAGAAATTGACCTCAAAGCTATTAGCAAGGCAAAACCAATTACATTCGAATGGACTCTTACAGATAAAATGAAAGTTAATTCTGCAAATATTAAAACCAGCGTGCCAGGAATTTATAAAATAAAAGCTACAGGTTCTAATCATTGTTCTAATGAACAAGAAATAATTGTTCCTATAGATACTTTACATCCCTTGGTAACACTTAATAATGATCTCATAAATTGTATCAAAAAACAAGCCATTATAAATTCAACTACGCAAAGCAATATCACTAAATATTCATGGTCTGGACCTAATCAATTCTCTGGAAATAAATCTTCAACA
>JBDSHL010000253.1:0-2439 GCA_039918515.1 Saprospiraceae bacterium
AGGATCATTTGGAGCAGTTGGTGCAGATCAATCTGCCATAGGTATTAATGTTGCAGGTCTTGGCTTGTATAGAAAGTCAGACTTCAATCTCACATTTAACAACAATTCAAATTCAGGAAAATATAAATTGGAAGGAGATCCTTCAAATACAATCCTTAAGGATAACAAAAATAAATTTGATATCAGTAGTTTGGGATTGGTTTTAGCCAAGTCTCACCCATCCTATTCAAATTGGACAAGCTCCAATTGGTATATAGGTTATAATAAAACAGCTTCCTATAATCAAGATCTTTCTTTCGTAGGGCTAAGTCGCGGTTCAATCGTACATCGTTTTCTTGAAAATTCATTAGATCCCAATAATAAAGGACGCGGAATTCCTAGTGACCAATTAGACGAATTTGAATCCAAACTGGCTTACGAAACTGGAGCTATCTTTGACATTAGTCAAGATTCTAATATTATCATTTATTCTAATGATCTTATCAATCATAGCAATAATTTAATTCCTAAAAAAGGTACCTTTCAACAACAGGGATATCAAGGAAATTTAAGCTTTGCCTATGCTACAAACTATAAAGAAAAATTTCTTTTTGGCTTAGGACTTGATTTGCCTACAGGGCGATATCAAATAGATAAAACCTATGAAGAAAATTCTAATTCACCTATTCTTAATCCATTTATAAATCTTAAATTTACAGAGAAACAAGTCAGTGAAATTAGTGGTGTGAAGGGGAATGTAGGGTTCATTTTTAAGCCAATAAATACCTTTAGAATAGGTCTTTCTTGGCACACTCCAACATTATTGTCTTTTTCAGATACCTACAATACAGGTTTGATTTATCGTTTTCAAGGCAAGAATGGATCTGAAGAATATTCAAGTAATTCACCTGATGGAGAATATAGTTATAATATTATAGTTCCTTCTAAATGGATTGGTTCAGCCGCTTATGTCAGTAAATATGGTCTAATCAATGTAGATTTAGATTATTTCCAACCTGACAAAACTAGATTTAAGTTCAAGGAGGCTAGTGAACAATCTTATGAAGAATTCCTCAATCAGGATATTAAAAAACAATATAAATCTGTTCTTCAGACTCGAATCGGATTAGAAATTCCGATCAACAAATTAAGAATTAGAGGAGGAATTGGAATTCTTCCATCTGCCTATTCAAATGAAGAAAAAAATTATTTTAGTTGGAGTACTGGATTAGGTTATAGAGGTAGATCATTCTATTTTGATCTGGCTTCCACTTCAAGTAAATCCAATAGTGCATATATTCCTTTTACTACTGGTAATTCAGATTTCGATGGTGATGGAAAAGCAGATGCTGTAAGTTCCAAAGTGCAATCCTCCTTAAGCGTTACGAATATATCATTAAGTCTAGGATTTAGATTTTAACCCAAAGTTAAATTCTCTTTAATTACTTTCCGCAAAGGGCATTATTAAGGCTTACCCCTGTCTCAACCATAATAGAATTGGCAGCATTCACTTCGAAATTCCATTCTTGTAGAACTTGAATTGGCTTTGAAATTTCGTTGAGCACTTCATTGTTCAACATTGGATTATCAATCGGGTAAAGTTTATTAAAATATCGTTGAGCCAAATCAAATAAAGGCTTAAGATCATTTCTTGCTTGTACTAGAATTTCGTTTTTTTGTGTAGCGCAGTAATTGAGTTTCTGGCCACTAGCTGAAATTTCATCACAACCATAGTCATCCCCTAAAGGCATAAAATCAGGACAGATAACAACTATTCGTTTAGAGTATGTCTTCCACACTTTTGTTAAACTATCAGAAACTTTCGTCATGAGTTTCAAATATTCTTTAGATTCAGGGTCATCAACTGGATTATAAGACAAAGAAAAACTATTGCTTTCAGCTCTTGCATCTATCTTTGAAATATAAGAATCCAAAAGATCAGAATATTTTTTAAGATCATAAGCTGGTTCCCATGATTTAACCCTTTTGAATTCTCGGCCATCCAATAAAGTTTCAGTTGTAGTAATCAATTTAGAATTCATAAATGCTGTACCAAAGGTAATTGGGATGACCGGTGCTTGATCTAACATTTTAACAATACTAAATTGTGCAATTGCAGAATCAGTAGTTAAGAAAATTCCTAAAATAAGTAGCTTAAAAATTACCCTATTCAATTGATTAATTAATTTAATTTTAAACAAAACTTAGTCATTGAGACTAAATTAAATATAATAAAATAACAACAGCTAAGCCAAGTTCGAATAGTATTTCGATTCAAGAGTCCGACTTCAATTAAAACCAATAAAAAAAGTCGATCCTCCAAGTGTCGGATCGACTTTATTATTATTATTATTTAACAATTTCTAAATTAGTACACCCAAAGGTCATGTTCAAAGTCCAATAACCTATTCTTAATTCTTTCAGATTCAAGAAGCAATTTGACCCCATCATTCTCACCTT
>JBDSHL010000254.1:0-4606 GCA_039918515.1 Saprospiraceae bacterium
CTACATGAAGGAAAGCAAGTTTTGATTGATGATTATGCTCATCATCCGGAAGAATTACATGCAGCCATTGAAGCGGTTAGAAAATGCTATCCAGATCGTAAAGTATTAGGGATTTTTCAACCTCATCTATACTCTCGAACGAAGGATTTTTCTAACGAATTTGCGATAGAGCTAGATCAGCTAGATGAAATAATTTTGGTTGAATTGTATCCTGCTAGAGAATTGCCAATAGAAGGAGTTAGTTCACAAACTATATTAGATCTTATGCAGAACAAGAATAAAGCTTTAGTGTTAAAAAGAGATTTGATTAATGAGTTAAAGAAAAAGGAATTAGATATTGTAGTACTGCTTGGAGCAGGAGACTTAAGTTTTCTTCAGAATGAAATTAAAAAATTACTTCACTGATGAATACAAAAGTAAAACTCGGTATTGTTATAGGATTGTATATGCTTATAATGTTAGCTATTGGGGCTAACTGGATGCATATGATATATGTGCAAGATCATATTCATCTTAATAAATTAATCGTTAAAATATTTAAACCTTCCACAGAGAACATGCTTATTCAGGAAAAGGATATTGCGAGATGTGTTAGAGAATTTTATAAACGAGATTGGAAGAAAATTCCTATTCAAGGTTTAAATTCGGCATTGTTAGAATCCACTTTGGAAAGAATGCATGTTATTCATCATGCAGAAGTTTATGTGGATGCAATGGAGAATTTGCATGTAGATGTTTATCAACGGGACCCTCTGTTCAGAGTTATGGAATCGACTGGTGACCAATTCTATGTGGATAGTGAAGGTAAGAAAATTCCAGCTTCAATGAATTATTCGGCGAGAGTTCCTGTTGTTACAGGTATTCTGCAAGCGTGGAGTGGAGAGGATGTATGGAATAAAGCGAATACGTCATATAAGATAGCTTTTAATGTCATGAAAGAAATTGTAAAGGATCCCTTTATTAATTCGTTGGTAGAACAAGTAGATATGGATTCTAATGGAGAATTAACCTTTATTCCTAAGATTGGTTTCGAGAAGATTCAATTTGGAAAAGCAGAGTTAATTTTGGAGAAACTGGAAAAGCTGAAATTTTTTTACAAGGAAGGTCTGAGATATGAAGGATGGAATGTATATCAGACTTTGAATTTGAAAGTAAAAGATCAGGTAATAGGAGTAAAGAATTTGAATAAATCTTGAAATTGTAATTATTAATAATTAAAACTCATAAATATGGAATCATATAATTTTCACAACTCGGAAATCATTGCCGCCTTGGATATCGGTACAACTAAAGTATGTGTGGTAGTAGGAAGAAAAGTACTTCACAACAAAATCGAAGTTTTAGGCTTTGGCAAAGTAAGCTCGGAAGGGGTCATCAGAGGAGTAGTTTCAAATATTGATAAGACGGTTATGGCTATAGTTGATGCAGTAGACCTCGCGGAAAAAATGAGTCATACTGAAATTCATAAAGTATATGTAGGAATAGCTGGACAACATATTAAAAGTATACAACATCAAGGATTGTTGCTTCGAAATAATGCAAAAGAAGAAGTAAGCAAAGAAGATGTTAAAAAATTAATTGAAGATATGCATAAGATTGCATTGCCTCCAGGGGATCAAATATTACATGTTATTCCACAGGAATTTACAGTAGATCAAGAAGAAGGGATAATTGATCCAATCGGTATGTCTGGTGCTAGACTACAGTCTAATTTTCACATCATTACAGGCAATACTTCTGCAGCTCAGAATATTCAAAGATGTATTGAGAAAGCAGGATTATTTTTTGAAGGCATGACTCTTGAGCCTCTTGCTTCAGCTGAATCTGTATTGTCAAAAGATGAAAAAGAAGCTGGAGTAGTAATGGTTGACATTGGTGGAGGAACTACAGATGTTACCATCTACAATGAAGGCATTATTAGATATACTTCTGTAATACCATTGGGAAGCAACATGATTACGAAAGATGTAAAAGCCGGTTGTTCTACTACTTTGGAATATGCTGAAAAACTTAAAGTGAGATTTGGTTCAGCCCTTGCAGATGAAATTGTTGACAATAGAATAATTACAATTCCTGGTCTAATGGGTAGAGAACCAAAGGAAATTTCTGAAAAAAATCTCGCAAGAATAATTCAAGCTAGGGTAGAAGAAATTTTTGAATATGTGATGTGGGATATACATAGGAGCGGATTTGAGAATCAATTGGCAGCAGGAATTGTATTGACAGGAGGAGGCTCACTCTTAAAAAACATTGACATGTTAGCTGAATATCGTACAGGACTTGCGTCTAGAATTGGGATACCTACCATGCATTTGTCATCTCATTATCATGATGAGATCAAGAACCCAATGTTTGCAACAAGTATTGGATTATTAATTGAAGGACTAAAGAAGGTGAAGCCTGCTGAAAGAATTCCTCAATCAGAGAAGATCGGTCAGGTTATGGATCTTCAAGAAGATGATATGCCTGAACAAGTTGAAATGGAATCTATGACTGCTCAAAAGGGTTGGTTTACCAATACCATAGAGCGAGGAATAAATTCCTTTCGGGTATTTTTTGAGGATCATCCAGATAGAGAATTCTAATACATATAAATAAATATTATAATTTATTTGTTTTTATAATATATAATTAAGTAACTTTACGCCTGTAATAGATATGCAAAATTTAAATATGAGTCAAGATAATATCATCAAGGTACTAGGAGTTGGTGGTAGCGGCACGAATGCTGTGACCCATATGTACAATCAGGGAATCCGAGGAGTGGAATTTGCAATATGCAATACGGACCATCAGAGCCTTGATGTTAGTGATGTCCCTCATAAAATTCAGCTTGGACCAATTTTAACTGTAGGTCGTGGAGCTGGCAATAATCCAGAAGTTGGTCTTCAAGCCTGTATGGAATCTATTGAAGAGCTAAGAAGATTTCTTGAAAGAGACACAAAAATGCTTTTTATTACTGCTGGTATGGGAGGAGGAACAGGCACTGGAGCAGCACCCATGATCGCTAAGTTAGCAAAAGAATTAGATATACTGACTGTTGGAATCGTTACCCTACCTTTTCAATTTGAAGGACCACGAAGAAGTAGAATAGCGAGCGAAGGCTTGGAACAATTAAAAGCAAATGTCGATGCACTGATTGTAGTTTCTAATAATAAGCTGAGGGAAATGTATGGCAATCTTTCGATGTCAGAAGCATTTGCAAATGCAGATGGAATTCTTGCAACTGCTGCTAAAGGAATAGCAGAAATTATTACAGTTCCAGGTTATATTAATGTGGATTTTGAAGATGTGAATTTCGTTATGAAGAATAGTGGTGTCGCAATCATGGGCTCAGCGATTGCATCTGGTGAAAATCGAGCACGTCGTGTAATTGAAGAAGCTTTGAATTCGCCATTACTTGAAGACAATGATATCAGAGGCGCCAGACACATATTATTAAATATAACAACCGGTCGAACTCCAGAGATAACTATGGATGAAGTAGCGGAAATTACGGAGTATATTCAACAAGAAGCAGGTTATGATACTGATCTGATATGGGGATCTTGTGTAGATCAATCCTTGGAAGATAAAATAAGTGTAACATTAATAGCAACAGGATTCGGAACAGGTTATAAAGATCGATCAGATGCAAAAAATGCAGAAATTCGAGTTAGTCTGAATGAAGAATTAAGACCTGAGATTTTTATTGAAGACAAACTTACTGACCCGGCAAGAATTATTAATTTCGATGACGTTGAAGAGCCATCCATGAGCCATTATATCTTCAATGAAAAACCAATTATAGAACGTAAGATAGTTGAACAATTCACACGGAGAGAATCTAAATCTCCTGATCAAAATATAATTACACCTACTTTGTTTGGTGGAATAAAATCAACTCCTATTCGCCCTCTAACAGAAGGAAAAAATTTGACTGATACCGAGAACACACCCGCTTATGAACGAAAAAACATAAGGTTAGATCAGACTACTCCTTCTTCAGAAAATGTTATTTCACGCACACGAATCTTTATCGAAGATGACAAGGCTGAAATACGACAGGAGAGTTCATTCCTTCACGACAATGTAGATTAAAGAGGCTTCGTCTTTTCATACCTTTTCATGAGATTGGTTTATTAGCCCGGGGTGGTTCCCGGGCGTTTTTATTTTATTTAAGTATCTTGAAAATTTCTTAGACTAAGAGTAATGTTGTAGAACTAATTCACCCTGTTCATTATTACATTCGCTCCATATACCAATTCAATTTTTTTTCTAATTTATTTTTTTCAAATATAGAATTAATTATCTTATGTAAGCGTAAGTATGTTGTTTCATTTTTAATTACATAATCATGTGCCTGGTGATGCATGCAACTTATAGCAACATCAATACTGTCTTGCGAAGACAACATAATTACTGGAATGTTAGGATTTAACTGTTTAATTTTATCTAAGACTTCAAGGCCGTTCATCGCATCTTTAACTATACCATTCAGATAATAATCAAGAATGATAGCATCTGGTTCATGCAATAAGTTTGCAAGGCATAATTCACCTGTATTATAGGTCTCGATTATGAAATCAGCTTGGTTCATTAATTCTGACTCTAATAATTTTAAATA
>JBDSHL010000255.1:0-2024 GCA_039918515.1 Saprospiraceae bacterium
GGCAATGGTTACCGCAGGACTGAAATATGTTACTGCTGGAGCAAATCCAATGGACTTGAAAAGAGGAATAGATAAAGCAATTGCTGCAGTATCTGCGGATCTTAAAAAACAATCAGAGCAGATCGGAAATGATTATGATAAAATCAAACAAGTTGGATCCATTTCAGCCAACAATGACGACGAAATTGGAAAACTTATCGCGGATGCAATGAAACGTGTTAGTAAAGATGGAGTTATTACTGTTGAAGAAGCCAAAGGAACCAATACTTATGTAGAAGAAGTAATTGGTATGCAATTCGATAGAGGATATCTTTCTCCTTATTTCATCACGAATTCTGAAAAGATGATTGCTGATTATGAGAATCCTTATATTCTTATTACATATAAAAAGATTTCTAATATGCAAGAGATTGTCCCAATATTAGAAAAAGTAGTAGGAGCGGGAAGACCAATCCTAATTATTGCTGAAGACGTAGATAGTCAGGCATTAGGTGTTCTTGTTGTTAACCGTCTTCGCGCAAACCTAAAAGTGATTGCTGTAAAAGCTCCAGGATTCGGAGATCGTCGTAAAGCTATGCTTGAAGATATTGCGGTATTGACTAATGGTACTGTTATTTCTGATGAGAAAGGTTATAAACTTGAGAATACGGAATTAGATATGCTTGGTCAAGCTGAAAAAATTGAAGTAGATAAAGACAATACTACCATTATCAATGGAAAGGGCACAAAAAAAATGATTGAAGCTCGTATAGGTCAAATCAAACAACAGATCGATCAAACAACATCTGATTATGACAAAGAGAAATTGCAGGAAAGATTAGCAAAACTTGCTGGTGGAGTAGCAGTACTTTATGTAGGTGCACCAACCGAAGTTGAAATGAAAGAAAAGAAAGACAGAGTAGATGATGCTCTTCATGCAACTAGAGCTGCTGTAGAAGAAGGAATAGTTGCTGGAGGAGGAGTTGCTTTATTGAGAGCTGCTGCATGTCTAGACAAAGTTAAACCACTTAACGAAGATGAAAAACTAGGTGTTGAAATTGTTCGTAAATCATTGGAATCTCCTCTGCGTGTTATTGCAGATAATGCAGGAGACGAATCTTCAGTAATCCTAATGCAAGTTAATAATAAAAAAGGATCATTCGGTTATAATGCGAGAACTGGTGAATTAGAAGATTTAAAGAAAGCAGGTGTTATCGATCCAACTAAAGTTACAAGAATTGCTTTAGAAAATGCAGGATCAATTTCAGGAATGCTTCTAATGACTGAATGTGTAATTAATGACAAACCAAAAGAAGAAAAAGGACATTCTCATGGTCATCCAGGAGGAATGGATGGAATGATGTAATTTTTCTAAATATGAACATTTTCTAAATATGAAATATGAGTGATGAATTATGAACTTTTTTTTATAATTCGTCACTCATAATTCATCCTTCATAGTTCATCACTTATAGTTCATCACTTATAGTTCATCAAAAACTCACCACAACCTTAAATTTTAAATTAAAAGGTGTGCCTGGGGTAAAATGAATTTCTTCAACGGGTGTAATTTCATTTTTTAATCTGGAAAGCGTTGCAAATTGTGCTTCATTCCATTCCTTATTTAGAATATTTTCTGCAATTAAGCTGAAATCTAAATTTTTATATTTGTAGCTTATATTACCATCAATCAAGTTATAACCTTTTGCTATTAAACTATAATCTTCATTTGCAGGGCGGTCGCCCAAATATCTATATCTTAATCCAATTGAAAAATTTCTGATATTTTGTATAGAGATTCCTCCAGATGAACACCATTTTGATGCTAGTGGAATATAATTATTACCTTCAGTTGTAGTTGCACTTTTTGCTATAGTATAAGAAGCTTCAGCATCAATAGAAAACCAATTCCATGGCTGAGATCTCCAACCTAATTCAAGGCCTTTTCTCTTTGTGTGACCACTAGATTCTACAATGGCTTCATCACCTACATAAACCAATTCATCTTCTAGATCAATATACCAGAGTCCAAAGTGTACCAATGA
>JBDSHL010000256.1:0-2024 GCA_039918515.1 Saprospiraceae bacterium
GATAAAATTGTTAGATACGATATTGAACCTAAAATCTTGAGTGATTGGAAAGTCAACTTATTGTTCAGTGCTGATGATGAAGATGGCAACGCGCATATGTCGCAAGTGGATGATATTGCGAATGAAGTAAATTCAACTTATCAACTTTATAATCAACAAAAAATATATATCGATGCTTTTGAACAAATAAGTACACCTGGTGGTGAAAGATATCCTGAAGCAAATCAAGCCATTACTGACGAAATATTTAAGGGCTCATTGGTTTTTACTTATCTAGGACATGGTGGGCCTACAGGACTTGCTCAAGAGAGAATCTTACAGGAGAATGATATAAAGACTTGGGATAATGAATTTAAACCACCTTTGTTTATCACTGCTACTTGTTCATTCACACCATTTGATGATCCAAGAATATTGAGTGCAGGGCAATTAACTCAAATTCAAAAAAATGGAACAATTGCTTTATTTTCTACTGTGCGCGCGGTATTCTCTAGTGAAAATTCTGCGATAACAAGAGCTACCTTTAAAAATGCATTTCTCAAAAAAGACAATAAGTATCCTACGCTAGGCGAAATTCTTTTAGCGGCCAAAAATGATGTCTCAAGTGAAAATAGTAGAAAATATATTTTATTTGGAGATCCTTCTCAAAAGTTGGCTTATCCACGTTATGAAGCTGAAGTAAATACAATCAATGGAAAATCCCTCAGCTCCATTGATACTTTAAAGGCTTTACAAAAAGTAAATATCAAAGGTATAATTAAAGATGATAATGGCGCACTTAATACTAATTTTAATGGCTTATTGTATATTACCATTTTTGACAAACCCGTCAATTTAAAAACAAGAGCAAATAATGCTGGTTCAACTCCGTTTTTTTATAATTTACAAAAAAATATTGTCTTTAAAGGGACTTCACAAATTGTAAATGGCGAATGGACTGTAGACTTTATTGTTCCTAAAGATATTAATTACAGCTTCGGTGCTGGAAAGATTAGCTTGTATGCAAGCAATTTGAAAGATGCAGACGCAGCAGGATATACGAACAATTTTAAAATTGGTGGATTTGTTAAGGATGCTGTTAAAGATGATCAACCTCCGATTGTAAAATTATTTATCAATGATGTTAACTTCGTTAATGGAGGAATTTCGAATGAAAATCCTAAATTGTACGCAGAACTTTCTGATGACTATGGTATAAATATTACAGGCAATAGCATTGGTCATGATTTGATCGCAATTCTTGATGGCAATGATCAAAATCCAATTTTATTAAATAATTTTTTTAAATCGAAAGTCAATGATTTTCGAGAAGGGAATGTTACTTATCCATTAAAAAACTTAAGTATAGGAAAACATACTTTAAGTCTAATAGCATGGGATATATCTAACAACAGGGGCATTGGAAATATTGAATTTAATGTCATTTCAAGCGATGATGTAAATATTGAAAAAGTATATAATTATCCTAATCCATTTAACAAGAAAACGAACTTCCAATTTGAAACGAACTATATCAATATCCCATTGGAAGTGAGTATTCAGATTCAATCTATTTCTGGAAAAATTGTAAAAACTATTCAGCAAACAATTACGCCAACCGGTTTCAGAATAAGCGACATAGAATGGGATGGCAAGGATGATTCTGGTCAAGAATTGGCCAACGGAGTATACTTATATCGAATTGGTTTATATTCAAGCACAAAGGATCTAGTACTTAGTCAGAAAAGTAATTTTCAAAAATTAGTCCTCTTAAGATAATAAAAGTGGCCTTTAATTCATTATATATGCTTATCAAGTTAATAATTAATTAAGGTTAGTTATAATATATAAAAAATTTATAATTTAGCGCTTTCTTTTAATCCATAACATAATTCATGAGGCTTATATCGATATTTTTAATTTTAAGCTTGGGTTTCCTTTCATTAGACGCCCAACAATGGAATTCATTCAGAGGTTGTGTAGTAGATGCATCTGGTGATTGCGTGTCAAACACAATCCTTTCAGCGCTTCCTTTCCTAAGAATT
>JBDSHL010000257.1:0-9641 GCA_039918515.1 Saprospiraceae bacterium
CTCCACCAATTAATCCACTGACAAAGTATAAGTTATTTGGTCCAATATTCATAAATACAGCACTAATCATCTCAACAATCTTGGAATGATTAGAGAGGTTGATGAAAATAGCTAAAACTGTCCATACTAAAGTTATGCTTGCAAATCCAATTCCAAAGCTTTTTAAAGGTGAGCTCCTGAATGCATAAGCAACTAATGATGAAGTGATACAAATGCTCCACCATGGAAATAAATATCCTGACAAGAGACAAGCACCAATTAAAACGATTGAAAAAGTTAGAACTTTTTTCATTTATGTGAGAATTGAATCGTGGTTTGAGAAATATTTTTTAGTTCTTCAATTGAAGTGCAATACTTCAAATCGTAATATTCTGATTTTCTCCATGTTTCAATCATATCCATGTAATGTTGAGTCCCAGGGCGACCGTCCTGTCCTCCAGGATAGACACCCCATGCTTTAGGTCCTGATTTAGTGAGTTCAACTACCATTCGCCAGGAAGGGCCCCAAGTTTTCCAACAAGCATTTATGATATCCTTTGATCCTGAAGTTGAAATATACGGAATTCCAAATGCCTGAATCTTCGCCATATGATCAATGTGTGTTCCTTTATATTCTGCCCAGTTTTTATTTCGGTTTAGATCGAGCTGAACGATAGTTGAATCAAGCGAGATGTCAATAATTTTTGCAAGGTCTTCAATTGCTTCTGTTGATTTGAGGTCATAATATTTAAGATTGGGATAATTTTTTATAAGATTTATGGTCGTCTTGTCTGAAGGAAGCGCGGTGTATTTAACTAGAGAATCCATTGTGATTTCATCCCAGATTAATTTATTCAAATTTGTTATCCATATTTCAAAAGTTATTGCATCTATTGAATTCGAATCGTAATCATAATTCCAATTTTTCATACTGCGATAAATATTCATTTTTTTATCACTTAGTTTTGTAGAATCAATATTGCTTAATAAAATGGGTATAGCCGTCTCTGCGATCAAACTATGATTATTGGCTTGTAGATTTTTCAAATCATCTACTGACCATTGGTCTTGTTTATTTAATAGTTTATTAATCATGGCACCGCGATAATCTCTGAAGTCACCATTGTTGTAATATATTGGAAAGTCAGGAGAGGTTGACACTTGGTTAGCAGAAGAAATATATCCTCTTGCAGGGTTAAGAGTGTGAGGATTAAATTCATAAGGAAGAAATCCATGCCAGACATTTTTACTTATGCTGCCATCTAGGACAAATCTACCTTGCTGATTATTTTTTATGGGCAAAGCGCCTTGCACCGTCAGCGCAATATTTCCTGATCGATCAGCATAGGCAATATTCTGTGCGGGGTAAGAAAAATTTTGAATATATTTCTGATATTCAGTATAATTTTTGGATTTATTTAGACCAACAAATGTCTGAAGTTCATTTACATTAAAGCTATCCTGAATTATCCAATGCATGGCTAAACCTACCCGTGAATTATGAGGGTTATTGTATACAATTGGCCCCCATCGAGTTAATTGAATGGTGTCGTAAACTGCATTTTTTCCACGCACGAGTATTTTTTCAATTCGATAATCAGTCTTTTCATTTTTCCCATCCATTAGATAACTAGTCTTGTTATCATCTGTCCACGTGATTTTATACCAATCTTGAACATCCCATGCAGCATTCGTAATTCCCCATGCAATATCTTTATTGAAACCTATAACTACGCCTGGAATCCCTGCAAAACTTACACCATAGACATTGAATTCAGGTGTAATGATTTGTTGTTCATACCATATACTTGGTAAATTTAGCGAAAGATGTGGATCATTACATAGTATGGGGTTTTTACTCTTTGATTTTGAAGATGCGATAGCCCAATTATTAGATCCCAATCCAGATGCCGAACTGTCCATTTCAATGGGTATGATGTCCATCTTTTTATCGGGAATAATTTCATGATTCATAGAATCCAATTTGAATCCCCAATTTGTTCCTGCAGGAATTACTGGATCGATTTGTGAATCCCATTCTGGAAATAGTAGATTAAAATCATTGCCAAAAAAACTAAGGGCATTTTGCAATTCAACATCCTGATCTCTTCCACATAGTATTTCAGCCATTGATTTATGAAACAATGAAGATTTATAAGGTGACCAATGCTCTGGTTCAAAATTCATAAGTTTATATTCTATAGGATAATCTTTGTATTCTAAATGATCTATGTAATAGTTAACTCCGTTACTATAGGCTTGAAGTAAACTATATACTTCAGGAAATTTTTTCCAAATTTCAATACTCTTTCTTGCAGATTCTGCAAGCCCTCTTCTCCTTTTATTTTTATCGAAATCAATCGCTTTTTCTCCAATAATTTCACTGATTCTTCCTTCTGCAGCTCTAGATGAGAAATCCATCTGCCACAATCTATGCAATGCGTGAACATAACCTTGAATGAAATATGCATTCTCTAATGTAGATGCTTGAATATGTGGTACAGCTCTCTCATCAAAGTACACATTGCCTTCGATAGAATCCTGATGAATTGATTCGTTTATTTTTGGTAAAGCCTCTTTGGTATTCTGCCAAAATCCTTTAAAGGGTGAAAAGAATTTTCCTAAAGGAGGTAGGCTTCCATCCTTCAGTGCGATTTGATGATTCAAAAAATAACACCATGAGCAACTTAAAAATAAAGGAATTAAAAGCTTGATTGTTTTCATTGGTTCTTATCTAACAAAAAAAAGTTCTTTTGAATTGCTGAGTTTTGGATCAAAGCTGTAATTTTCTAGATTAAAGATACAAAGTTCTTCGAGATTTTTTACTTTATTCTTCGCTGCGAAATGAACCATAAGCCCTCTTGCTTTTTTAGCATTGTATGAAACAAAAATTAGCTTCCCGTTTCTCATTTCACGAAAATGAATATCAATAATGGGAATCTGAATTGAATCGCAAAGAATAGACTTAAAATATTCCTTCGAGGCTAGATTTATAAGATATTTTGATTCTCCATACTCTATATCTTGAATAAGTAATTTAGTAATGTCTAGACCCCAGAATTGATAAATATTTTTTGCTTTATTAACTTTTAATGCAATACCCATTTCTAATCGATAAGGTTGAATTAAATCTAATGGCCTTAATAATCCATAGAATCCAGAGAGAATTCTAAGATTTTTCTGACAATAATCAATTTCTGATTGATCGAAATTCAAAGCTTTAAGTCCAATATAAACGTCTCCATTAAATGCATAAATAGCGGGTTTTGAATTTTCCATATTGCATTCATCACCCATCTTCTGATATCTGAGGACATTCTCTTCAGCAAGTTTGTCACTAATAGACATTAGTTTCTTTAAATCCTTGGGTTTCTTAGATTTCATGACTTTTAGTAAATCTAACGACTTATTCCATAATCGAGAATAGTCATTGCTGATTAAGGGTGAAGGGTTTTTAAAATCAAGATCCTTCGAAGGTGAAATTATAAAAATCATATTATTTACTCTAGGTGCATAGGTAATTCTTATTTTTAAACTAACCAAAATAAGTGACTCATTTAATAAAAAAAAATATATCTATGAGCGTTTATTTTAAAATAAATTGAACATTATTTTTCAATATGGTCATAAATACGAATCCACTGAAAGTAAGGGTTTACCCTGATTTTTTACTCTAAGAGTAAATAAATTAGTGGTTCTCCTTTTCCTTCTTAATTTTGTATTTTATAATTCTTACAATATGGCAAATTTCAGATTTGTTCTGTTTTATGTGTTCTTGACAACACTTAGTCTTAGTTCGGCTCAAAAAATAATATTAGGAGGTGGAAATTCACCTCAAATTACCACTAAATCCAGTTCCAATTGGCAACCCTTGAAATGGCCGGATAGCGCCTCATCTGATAGAACCATAAATGCGCATGGCCTAAATGCTCCACTTTATGAGGCCAGTAGGTTTCTTTATCAAGCTACCCTAGGAAGCAATAAAGCTGAAATCGAAAGAGTAGCTAATATTGGTATGAAAGCATGGATTGATGAGCAGAAGAATTTGAAGCCATCCTATATTTCAGATGAACTGGTTAAGGTAATTAAAGAGGTCGTTGATTGGCATTACTTGAATGGAGGAGACTCTATGGATGCACCACAATATTTTTACGCACTTTACTATAATTATTCCTGGTGGAATATGAATCTAAAGAACAAGGATAAACTTAGACAAAGAGTTGCTTTTGCACTAAGTGAATTATTGGTGGTATCTGCTAATTCTGATATTGGTGGATATGCTAATGCAATGGCTAGTTATTATGACTTACTTATCAAACATTCATTTGGAAATTACTACGACCTACTTCATGATGTAACCTATCATCCAGCAATGGGAGTTTATTTAAGCCACTTGAATAATCCAGCTACTGATACTGCTAAAAATCTAAGGCCTGATGAGAATTATGCAAGAGAGATTATGCAGTTATTCTCCATTGGATTGTTTGAATTAAATAATGATGGAACGATTAAAAAAGATTCCAGAGGAAATGCAATTCCAACGTATACTCAAAAAGATATTCAGGAGTTGGCGAAAATATTTACTGGGATGAGTTTTTCTAAACTAACAATGGATAGGTTAGGGGGACAAGATACATTTGGAAATGCTACATTGTATCTTGGTGATCCAACAAAACCCATGAAATTATATGAAAAATTTCATGAGCGAGGTTCAAAAACATTATTTGGAACTCATATCACTAAATGGCCCCAAACAGGTGATGAAGATATTGAAGAAGCCTTACACATACTTTTCAATCACCCTAATGTTGGACCATTCGTCTGTAAACAGCTCATTCAAAGATTAATTAAATCAAATCCTTCTTCTTCTTATGTTGGTCGTGTTGCAAAAGTCTTCAATGATGATGGTAAAGGTGTACGAGGCAATTTGGGAGCAGTAATTGAAGCAATTTTATTGGACGACGAAGCGAGAAGTTGCGAATGGTTGGAAGAAGAATTCAATGGACAATTAAGAGAGCCGATTGTTAAATATTCTCACTTTGTAAATGCAGTCGGTGTCACTCAATATTACGATAGATTCTTCAATTCTTCCTACGATTTTGCAGACAATACTGGACAAATTGCACTCCATGCACCTTCTGTTTTCAATTTTTTCACTCCTGGATATCAGGCTAAGGGCGGGATTGCAGATAATAATTTAGTTTCTCCGGAGTTTCAAATTTTAAATTCAAAGACAAGTATCGGATTCATGAACATGGTTAATAATTGGATCTACGATTATGTCTTATATTCTTGGATGGATAAAGACCCTGCCACAGTATTGCAGATTGATGAATTAAAGAATTTAGCTAAAGATCCTGAAGTTCTAATCAACCGATTGGATTTAATACTTACTCATGGCAATATGACCCCTGAGACTAGAGGAATTATCAAAACAGAAATTGTCAAATTTACCGCTGGTGATTATAGAGATCAAAGAGTTAGACTTGCACTTTATCTTACTATGATATCACCTGATTACGCCATATTCAAATAATAAAAATTATGAAATCAAAATCATATTCACGTAGAAAATTTATCGGACAAGTTAGCTGTGCCGCACTCAGTTATTCTACTATCTACAATACTTTAATCAACCTGAAAGCTATCAATGCACTTGCATTGTCTAATTCTGCATTGGATCCTGAATATAAGGCGATCGTTTGTATTAATTTATCAGGAGGAAATGATTCCTACAATATGTTAGTTCCTTACCTTAATTCGGAATACAATGTGTATAAAAAATCAAGATCTAATCTTGCTATTGATAAAGCAAACTTACTAAAATTGCGGATAACCAATACGCCTAATAAAGAGTACGGTTTACACCCATCAATGACAGGGCTACGTGAATTATCAGATAATGGTGAGGCAGCATTTATTTCAAATATTGGAACATTGTTGGCACCAACAACGAGAGATGATTTTTATAATAATAAAGTTCCTCTGCCTTTAGGTTTATTCTCTCACTCCGATCAAGCTGCTCATTGGCAGACCGGTATTCCTCAATCCAGAACCAATATTGGATGGGGTGGTAGAATGTCAGACCTTATAAAAGATATGAATACCAATCAGAAGATTTCAATGAATATTTCATTGCAAGGATCAAATTATTTTGAAACAGGTAATGAATTGGTTGAATATGTTGTAGATCCAAAAGATGGTGCCATTGGCATATCGGGATATAGACCTGACAATATGTACGACGTATTCAATATACGCAAGTCAGAAGGAATTGACTCGTTGCTTAAACAGACTTATACAGATGTCTTTAAGAAAACATATGCTGATGTTTTGGTATCGGCAAGAGATGGTCAACTACAATTCCAAGAAGCCCTCAACAATGGCAAACCGCTTACATCCAAATTCTCAGACAATCCTGTGTCAGAGGCATTGAATATGGTAGCAAGGATAATTTCAGTACATGAGAATTTAGGATATAAAAGACAGATTTTTTATGTAGACTTTTCAGGTTGGGATCATCACGATAATTTGTTGGATAATCAAAATCAAATGCTTGAACAAGTTTCAACGGGATTGAAAGAATTTAGAAATGCTTTAGTGGAACTTAATGTATTCAAACAAGTTACCACATTTAATATTTCTGAATTCGGAAGATCGCTGACTTCTAATGGAAACGGTTCAGATCACGCATGGGGAGGAAATTCTTTCGTTATGGGAGGTAGTGTGAATGGAGCAAAACTCTATGGTAAGTATCCTTCTCTAGATATTAATTCGACACTTAATGTTTATGAAGGGTCAATAATTCCTACGACTTCTATAGACCAATATTTTGCAGAATTAGCTATTTGGATGGGTGTTGCCAAATCAGATCTTGCATATGTCTTTCCCAATATTGGCACCTTCTATGATGTCAAATCAGCTATTAATCCTTTGGGTTTTTTAAAATAGAATTATGAAAAAATTAATTATTTTCTCCTTACTTATTTGCTTCTTCGTTCAGAATATTATTGCACAATGCTATCCTGATCGCCATAGTACAGATTGGTTTGACGCATGGATTTCTTGTCAAGAAAATCCTTCCCCTAATCCAGCAAATAAAACAGGTCATTGGATAGTATACGATCTTAAAGACAGATATACTATTGATAAAATAAAAGTTTGGAATATTAATGATCCCGCGCATTTAGATTGGGGAATCAGAGATTTCAAGATTGAATATTCAGGTAATTATATCAATTGGTTCGATGCGGGTGAGTTTAAATTAGACAAAGCCAATGGTAGTCCAATTTATGAAGGAATGAATTGGATAAATGTTAGAATGCCTGAAGCGAGATATGTATTGATAACTGCGCTTAGCAATTATGGAAAAGAACAGTGTTATGGATTTGCGGAAATTGAATTTTCAGCAGAAAAAACAATTATTACTTCAGATCACAATGCCAACAATGAGGTTGAATTAAAAGCCAGCATATTGCCTAATCCATTTGAAGATTATTTTATCGCCAATGTTCAATCTAATATTTCCGAAGAGGTAGAATATACTTGCCTGGATCTAGTAGGACATATTATCCAACAAGGAAAAATAAAAATGCACAAATCAAATTATCTGTTGAGAATTCTAACAGAAGATTGGCCGGCAGGACAATATAATTTAGTGTTGAAAGGAGCAGGTCAAAGAATTCATTTGCCATTGGTAAAGTTGAGGTAGAATAATGAGTTCCAGCTCTGACGGATTTTTTGGTTTTTTGAATTCATTTAAATTGACTTTCTGGTCTATCTATGTTAGGAATGAATTAATTTTTTTTTAAAAAATACAATTAAAAATATTATTTACAATCTTGTATTAAATAAGAGTTAATTAATTTGAAACAACGTACTTATTTTGATACTTCAGTATTTGGTGGTCTTTTTGATAAAGAGTTCTAAAAAGTCAGTTTGCAATTATTTGAAAGAGTCAAACTGGGAATGGCTTATAGAAATAAGTACTTAATTACTCAAGAACCTCAACAGTAACGTTTGTCTTACTGTTGTCCAACTTATTATAGTTGGATTTATGCATGCCGAGAAATAAAACTTCTGCATCAGAGCAGAAGCCTTGTATGGTTCTTAATTCCTTTATCTTGCTGTCAATCAGTTCGTTATACATCATAGTGATTTTTGACCTACTATTTCGAAAAAAGATAGCTATATTGACAAATAATAAATTTCTTTACTTACATAAATTTGTTTAATAAGTCGTAATATTGTCTCAAATGTTGAACATATTGGAATTGATTCTCAAAGGGAAATCCATCACTTTCTTTCTTTAACTTTGGCCTAGGTTATGGATAACATACATGGATGCAGAACACATCCTGTTGAGAGTGAGATGTTATTCATTTAGAATGAGATATTATCCCATACTAGGTAGACTGCGAATAGGTGGTGGTGATGAAATAGAGAAAGATTATTTTTTATTTTTAAATTATGAAAAAGAAATTAAGTTTAGAATCTTTTGTATTAATTGCAGCTAATGTTTTAACCCAATTCAATGTAAGAGGTTGTGAAACTTATGAAAGATGCAGTTCATCATCATCTAGAACAACTTCAGATATGAGGAGAGATAGCAATAGCTTTTATAGATGTGGCATTTCGGATAATTCCACCATTGTGGAAATTAAAGGCGGAAATAGGCATTTCAAGTTGCTACTTTTAAAAATTAACACTATAATTTATAAATTTATATAACGATAAAAACTTGGATTCTATTTTGCCTATTATAAAAATTTTGTTAGTTGGAAACAGTCTAACATATTTTAATGAATTTGCGTACAAATTGAAATTAGAAAATATAAATCAAGATTTTCAAATTACAATAGATACGATATTTGCTCCTGGAGAATCTGTAGAAAATTTATTTAAATTATTTTTGTATACAAGTAAAAAAAATATCGATTTTAATGCAGCATCTGGTAAATATAGTTTCTGGGTAAAAGGAAATATTGAATTTTCTAATTTTAGAACTCTAATCTCCAAATATGATATTGTTTATTTGCAGAATCAAACATTAGTAGATAATAATTTAAATAAAATAATTGAAGCCATAATTAGAATTAATCCACAAGTGAGGATTTTTATTTTTCAAAATTTTATACCAATAAGTTGGAGTGAGTTAATTCGAGAATCCAAAGCTAAAGAACAATTAAAGTTCTTTAACAAACAAGTGAGTAATAGAAATATATCTTTAATTAGAATTGGGGACTATATCAATGATGCATATAAAAATGATGGATCAAATACTTATTTGGACAATAACTTGCATTTAACTAATGAGGGAACAAACTTGCTCATTCATTTATTTAATTCTAAAATAAAAGAGTATTATTTCAAAGATTATCGAATTATCAAATATATTAAAAAACCATGTTACTTAATAAAGTAGTAAATATAATTTTATTGTTTTCAACCATCGAGTATTCAAAATCTGAATTACTTTCTTGTAAAGTTAAATTTAGGTTAATCAATTCTCCGCCATTTGCGCTTAACTTAGTTAACGAAAATGAAATTCCTTTCGAACCTAATTTAAACATTAGTCTAGTTGACGCAAACCGTGACGGAGATTTTAATGATTACGGATTTCTAAAAGATTATTCTGGAGATAAAAATGACTATGTGGTATT